>WGCX01000107.1 GCA_015493575.1 Desulfobacteraceae bacterium
GTATTATCTGGTTTGTGGTTGAATAAATTCTCTTGAACCCGGCAAAAGACATATCTTCCTTAATTATTTTTTCTTCAGGTCATTAATTCCTTTAAGTATTGTATCAAAAAGTGTTTTAATATCATTTTGTTCAAGACATGAAAAAGCAACCCTTAAATCCGTATCACCCACACTGATAAGTCCTGTTCCATAATTTTCCAAAAGGTGGATTCTTAAAATTTCAGCATTAACCTCTTTTATGCGAAGACACATGAAATAGCCTGAATTAAAAGGATATACATCCCATGCATCCTTATATTTAACGGATTTGAGGACATCTTTAATTGTATGGGCTCTTTCCATGAGCAGATCAAATTTTTCTTTTTTATTTTTAGAATAATCCTTATCTTCCATGGAGTGTAATACAATCGACTGGCTTAAATGTGATGCGTTTGAAATATTGCCCCTGATACATCCTGCTGTTTTTTTCTCAAGTGCGTCGTATAGATTTTCAACCCCCTTACGGGCTGCAAGCCCATATGTGATAAAACCGACTCTGAGCCCCCAGGCAAAATCTTCCTTTGTTGCCCCGTCAAGTTTCACTGCAACAAGCCTTTCATCGGCACCTGCAAGCAGTGAAAACATCGACTCCTTCATTGTGTCATCTTCAAAAAATAAACCAAAATAAGCGTCATCACATGCTGCAACAACATTGGTACCGTTTTTTGCAATATTAATTAAAATTGAGGCTATTTTCTGCCCTTCTTCAACCGTTGGGGCATAACCACTGGGATTATGCGGAAAATTAAGAACAACAATTATTTTTTCGGCAAGTTCCGCCTCTTTTCTTACGGTTTTTTCAAATGAATCGATGTTAAACCCGGATAATGAAGAATTAAAAATATTGTAATTAACAATTTCAGCCCTGTTTCTCACACAAAAGGTCATTCTATAATTGCCCCATATCATATCGGGCATGATAATTTTATCTCCGGGGTTGACCCACAAATCTGCAAAAGTGCTGATTCCATGGGTAATACCTGATGTTACAACAGGAAGGCTTACCTTTTTACTCTCAAGGTCAGAATTTTTCTCATACAGCAGAGTTTTCCATTTTTTCCTGAGATTTAAGACACCAAAAGAAGGGGCATAGGAAAGATAATTATCAGGATCAATTCCCTTAATACATGCTGCAGTGGACGGAATATTCATCACTTTGCCGTCCTGCTTTGCAATCCCTATGGTTGCATTAATTTTGTCCGCCTTTTGTTTTGCCTCTGCACTCTGACTTAAAATACCTTTTGGGAAAAAAAGCTGTTTACCCATCTCTGAAAGCATTTCATAAACATATTGGTTCTCATTTTCAATAATAGAATTTAATTCCTCTGCAAGGGTATTCACTGGTACTCTCCTTTTCTATTTTTAAATTTATGAGCTGTCATCCTGACCGGTCGGTTCATGTAAAACTTACCCGTAAAGTAAAGTTGGGTTGGCTTGAAATAAAAACTGCGGTTCCAGAGCATCCGGCCTCAATGACCGATGTCCTGTTGCCGCAGCAGAAGTTACGTATAAGAAACTTGTGATATGAAACTAAAGTTCCCTTAAAAAACAGAGTTTCTTTATTCGTAGAGAGGCCGCCTGAAAATCGCCAGATCGGCCTCAAGGCCGTTATTTGAAAATTATTTTCTTTTTGAAGCTTTTATCGGATTGATTTTCTGCTTTTTCGTTTCACTTACAATTTTGATGTGTGTTGCAATATTGCAATTCCCATTTTTCCATTTTAAAGCAGGATCAGGTGCTGCTGTACAGAATTTTCCAGTTTCATATTCTGCCGCTCTTGAGCAGCCGTTGCAATTATCAACTATAGGTTTGCATTCCCCCCCGTTGTATTGGCAGCCTTTTGCTGCCATAAAAACACATTCATCACCTTTTCTTATGGTTGTACAAATCATTTTTAAAATCCCATACATTTTTCCCAAAAAAAACAAAGGAAACCATTTAAGGTCCCCGCCTCTATTCAAAACTCATTCATAATTCAAGTTGCAAACTTTATATCATTGCTTATAAAGTTGTCAATATTTATTTTCCAATCTTAATTTGAGAATTTGATTTAAGAATTTGAAATTTTATTAATTGCACCCCTTGATTATCTTTGGATAAAAAGGTAATAATCCATGAAATTATTTAATCTCCTGATCCGGACAAAAAAGAGTCAATATACAGAAATAAAAAGAGGAAAAAACTAAAATTGGCGTTCAATCTTTTTAAAAATAAAAAAGAGCAATCAAACAGGCCTTCAAACAATATTTTGGAAAAATTTAAAAGAGGCCTGTCAAAAACAAGAAAAATTCTTACAACGGATATTAATGAGCTGTTTTCAAGTGGCAAAAATTCAGATGAAGCTATCCTTGAAAGACTTGAAGAAATTCTTATTTCCTCAGATCTTGGCATTGAGATCACCATGAATATTGTGGAAAAAATTTCAAAAAAATTTCAAAAAAACTCAAACCCGGAGGAGCTGAAACAGGTACTTAAAAAAGAGCTTCTTGCTCTTTTTCCGAAAAAATCCGATTCCACAGATTCCCGGCAAATAAAAAAGCCTTATGTTATAATGGTTATTGGAGTTAACGGTACAGGCAAGACAACTACTCTTGGCAAACTTGCCATGAAATATACATCTGCCGGCAAAAAAGTCCTTATCGCTGCTGCAGACACTTTCAGGGCAGCTGCCATAGAACAGGTTGAAATCTGGGCGGACAGATCCAACGCCTCCATTGTAAAACACCGGCAGGGAGCAGATCCTGCTGCTGTGGCTTTTGACGGTGTGGAAGCATCCATTGCAAGGGATGTTGATGTTCTTCTCATAGATACCGCAGGCAGACTGCACACCCAGAAAAATCTCATGGAAGAACTAAAGAAAATCAAGCGCTCCGTGGGAAAAAGGCTTAAAGGTGCTCCCCATGAGATTCTGATGGTTCTTGATGCAACAACAGGCCAGAATGCAATTTCCCAGGCAAAGCTGTTTAATGAAGCTGTGGGCATTACAGCCCTTGCCCTTACCAAACTTGACGGAACGGCCAAAGGAGGAATTGTTGCTTCCATTGCAAATAGTATGAATCTTCCTTTAAAATATATAGGTGTGGGTGAGAAAATTGAAGATTTAGAGGATTTTAACGCTGAACTATTTATCAATGCTTTGTTTGATTAAAGCTTTGTTTGATTAAAGGAGCTGACCATGGCTGTAATCGTAAAATATATTGTTGTCAGGAATGGAGTTGAGAAAATGACATTTGCGACAAAAAAAGAAGCTGACGCCCATGATAAAATGCTTGACATTGCTGACAATTTATTCGAATTTATGGAAATGCAAAATGTTGGCTTAGATGAAAAACAGATGGAAAATATTTCACTTGTGTTTTCCGAAAACAGGGATAAAATCATTTCCATTTTAAGGGGAATAAAACCAAAGTCAAAAAAGCCACAAACAGGCCCCCAAAAAACAAAATCTGAAAAAACAAAATCTGAAAAAACCGGAGCACCTCCATCCAAAGCATTAACAGCAGCTGATTCCAAAACAGCTGCTTTGGCTTTAAAGAAAAAGAAAACTGGTGCAGGGAGAAATAAAAAATGATTAAAGTCGGAATTGCAGGGGCAACGGGATATGCTGGAGCTGAAATTGTAAAACTCATTGCAGGTCACCCGGCGGCTACGCTTACCGCTGTAACATCAAGATCGTATAAAGGCCGGTCCATGGGTGAGATTTTTCCTGCAATGAAAAATATTGTTGAGATAGAGTGCGAGGATATGGATATTGACAATCTGTGCAAAAGAATTGACTGCATATTTCTTGCCCTGCCCCATAAGATTTCCATGGGATATGCCCCTTTATTCCTTGAAAACAACGTTAAGGTCATTGACCTTTCAGCTGATTTCAGGTTTAAGAATGCTTCTGCATATGAAGCTGCATATCAGAAACATTCTGCAGAAAAACTTCTTAAAAAATCTGTTTACGGGCTCAGTGAAATTTACAGGAATGAAATAAAAAATACGGATCTTCTTGGAAATCCAGGATGTTATCCAACAAGTTTTCTTCTGCCGGTACTGCCCCTTGTAAAGGAAAAACTTATAAAAACAAAAAATATTATATCGGATTCAAAATCAGGTGTCAGCGGAGCCGGAAGGTCCCTGTCACTTGCCACCCATTTCTGCGAGGCAAATGAATCTTTCAAACCCTATAAGGTAGGTAACCACAGGCATCAGCCTGAAATGGAAGAAATTTTAAGTATCCATGCAGGAAAAAATATTAAGATCACCTTTGTTCCACACCTTCTTCCCTTAAACCGGGGCATGCTGTCAACTATATATGCCAGTGTCTGTGAAAACGTAACATCTGAAAGAATAAGACAGATTTATGAGCAATACTACGGTAGAAAAAAATCGTTTGTCAGAATTTTACCCGATGGTTTTTTCCCCGATATTTCAAATGTTAGAAACAGTAATTTTTGTGATATCGGATTTAATCTTGATAATGATTCCGGCCGTCTTATTATTGCCTCCGCCATTGATAATCTTTTAAAAGGCGCTGCAGGCCAGGCTGTCCAGAATATGAATATTATGTTTGGATTGGATGAAAGGTCAGGGTTGATCAATATCCAGGGTGCTTTATAAAGCTGTTTTCTCTTTCCTTGACATTAAAATATATTTGCATTAATTAAGACCTTAAATGAAAAAACAAATCAAAATATGGCTGCATTCGGATAGTTCACCGGATATCAAAGAATATTCAATAACGAGAGGTCTTATTTTCACCACTGCTTTTTTTATTCTGGTGATCGCTGCGACGGTGACCTATAAAGGTTTTGATTATTTAAAACTTAAAAAGCAAGCCTTTGATACGGATTTGATGCTGAAAACAATCAATGAGCAGAAAAATGAAATTAAGGAACAGAGGATACAGGTACAGTCCTTTGCAAAGGATATAGGGAAACTAAAGAAAAAGCTTGTATCGCTTTCTGATTTTGAAAAAAAGGTCAGATTAATTGCCAATATAAAACAGAATGATGATTTTACAGGATTCCTTAGTATTGGCGGGATTTCCCGTGAAGATCTGGATCCTGGCATTCCCCTTGCACAAAAGCACAACCACCTTATCAGGGAAATGCACAAACAGATTAACCAAATTGATATTGATACAAAAAAACAGTCTGAAAATTATATTGAGCTTTTAAGGCTTCTTGAGAAAAAGAAAAATCTTCTTGCATCAACCCCTTCCATTATGCCTGCAAATGGAGTAAGGACCTCCAAATTCGGATACAGGACATCACCTTTTACAGGCCTGAAAGAGTTCCATGCGGGACTTGATATTGCCAATAGAAAAGGCACAAAGGTTTTTGCCACGGCAAACGGTAAAATTTCCTATGCAGGAAAAAGAATGTTCATTGGCAATGAAGTTCTCATTGACCATGGTCACGGTATTGTCACCAAATACGGACATCTCAGTAAAATACTGGTTAAATCGGGTTCCAAAATAAAACGGGGTGATGTCATCGGGTTAATGGGGAGTACTGGCAGGAGCACAGGTCCCCACGTACATTATGAAGTAAGAGTCAATGGGATACCTGTAAATCCTGAAAAATATATCCTCAACTAATTCCTCATTTTTATACTTTTCTCACATTTTTTATAATCTTCTATTTTCATTTTGTAAAAAAGTGATTATTATGGGTGTGTTAAATAGACAAGATAACGTCCATGAGGCCGATCCGGAGACTCTCAGACTGCCTCAAAGAATCAAAGATGCTGACAAAAAAATGAAAGTCACACGTTTTTTTTACAAGGACTTTCTTATAAAAATCTGAACTTTTAAGGTATGCCGTATATATGATACTTAATTTTATTACAAAAATAATCGGGTCCAAAAATGACAGGACCCTTAAAAAATTTAATCCCATCGTTGAGAAAATAAATGATCTTGAACCTGCGATGAAAAAACTCAAAGATCATGAAATGGCTGAAAAAACAAACGCTTTCAAACAGAGAATTGAAAAGGGAGAATCCCTTGACAATCTCCTCCCCGAGGCCTTTGCCCTTGTACGTGAGGCATCCTGGCGCACACTTAAAATGCGACATTTTGATGTTCAGCTTATTGGTGGTATTGTTCTGCATAAGGGAAACATTGCCGAGATGAAAACCGGTGAAGGAAAAACCCTTGTGTCAACTTTACCTGCCTATCTTAACGCACTGTCCGGGAAAGGTGTTCATATTGTAACTGTGAATGACTACCTTGCAAAACGTGATGCCGAATGGATGATACCTGTCTATAATTTTCTCGGCCTTGAAGTTGGAATTATTGTCCATGATCTTGATGATGAAGAAAGGAAAAAAGCATATAAAGCCGATATCACTTATGGAACAAACAATGAATTCGGTTTTGATTATTTACGGGACAATATGAAGTTTGAAAGTGAAACTTTAACCCAGCAGGAGTTAAATTTTGCCATTGTTGATGAAGTGGACAGTATTTTAATTGATGAGGCAAGAACCCCCCTTATTATTTCGGGTCCTGCTGAAAAATCCACCGGACTCTATTATCAATTGGACAGTATTATACCTAATTTTAAAAAAGAGATTGATTATACCATTGATGAAGAGGCAAAGGCTGTAATGCTCACCGATGATGGTGTTGCAAAGGGAGAAAAACTTCTTAATCTTGAAAATCTATATGATCCTAAAAATATTGAAATCCTACACCACCTTAACCAGGCACTTAAAGCCCATACCCTTTTTAAAAAAGATGTGGACTATATAGTTAAAAATAATGAAGTTGTAATTGTGGATGAATTTACAGGCAGGCTCATGGCAGGCAGGCGTTACAGTGAAGGTCTTCACCAGGCCCTTGAGGCAAAGGAAAATGTAAAAGTTGCCAATGAAAACCAGACCCTTGCCACCATAACATTCCAGAATTTTTTCAGGATGTATGACAAGTTAAGCGGAATGACAGGTACCGCAGAAACCGAGGCCGCTGAATTCCAACAGATTTACAATCTTGATGTATTGGTAATTCCCACATATAAACCCATGATCAGAAAGGATATGCCTGATCTTATCTATAAAACCCAGAAAGAAAAATACAATGCAGCCATAAAAGAAATAATTGATCTTCATAAAAAAGGTCAGCCTGTTCTTGTCGGTACAATTGCCATTGATGTTTCAGAGGATCTCAGTGAAAAGCTTAAAAAAAGAGGCATAAAACATAATGTGTTAAATGCAAAACACCATCAGGCTGAAGCTGAAATTGTAGCAAATGCAGGCCAGAAAGGAGCTGTTACAATATCCACCAACATGGCTGGCCGTGGAACTGATATAGTCCTTGGCGAAGGTGTAAAGGAACTTGGCGGACTTCATATTTTAGGTACTTCGAGACATGAATCAAGACGTATAGACAACCAGTTGCGTGGTCGTTCCGGCAGGCAGGGTGATCCCGGGTCATCGAGATTCTATCTTTCCCTTGAGGATGATCTGCTGCGTATTTTCGGTGGGAAAAAAATCAGTTCCATCATGGACAAGCTCGGGATTGATGAAGGAGAACCCATTGAACACGGGCTTATCAGCAAGGCCATTGAAAACGCCCAGTCCAAGGTGGAAGGCCAGAATTTTGAAATAAGAAAGCAACTCATTGAATATGACGATGTGATGAACCAGCAGAGGGAGGTTATCTACAAACAGAGAAGACAGGCTTTAAGAAACGCAGATCTGCATCCTGATATTCTTGGAATGATTGAAGATATATCCTGGAAAATCATCTCAGATTTTGAGCAGCCTAAAATTCCCGTTGCAGAATGGGATTTAAAGGGAATTTCCGATGCAGTGAAACGCCATTTTAATTTTGAATTTGATCCTGAAAAGGTGACTGACGACGAGTCATCGGACAAAGACCTGAAAGAGGAATTAGGACAGGCAATCATTGACAAAGCAAATAAAATATATGCGGAAAGGGAAATACTGCTTGGCATTGAAGAAGTAAGACAGATTGAAAGATTTGTCATGCTGCAGACCGTTGATACACTGTGGAAGGATCACCTCCTCAACATGGATCAGTTAAAACAGGGAATAGGACTGCGGGGCTATGCCCAGCAGGATCCTTTGATTATATATAAAAAAGAAGGCTTTGAGATGTTCCAGGATCTTATTGAACGAATAAAGGAGGAGACTATCTCCATATTATTCAGAATCCAGATCGCAGAGCCTGAAGACTTAAATACCATACAGAGGCAGGAACAGGACAAACTTGTTTTTTCCCACTCAGATGATTCCCTTGTAAAACAGCCAATTAAACGGGGGCACGCAAAAATAGGACGAAACGATCCATGTCCCTGCGGAAGCGGTAAAAAATACAAAAAATGCTGCGGAGCATAAAGTTTAAAAATGAGCACCATTACAGATAATCAAACAAAAGAAAAAGATGCTGTACTGTCAAAACCAGAGCAAAAAAATCAGCATCCCTCTATGTACAGGGTCATCCTCCATAACGATGATTATACCACAATGGAATTTGTCGTTGAGATTCTGATAAAAATTTTTGGAAAAACACTTGAAAAAGCATACCAGATAATGCTTAATGTACATAGAGAGGGAAGAGGTATCTGCGGAGTGTACACCTTTGAAATTGCAGAGACAAAGGTGGATACCGTGCATAAACTGGCAGGAGACAGAGGTTTCCCCTTAAGAAGTACAATGGAGAAAGAATAGCCATGATAAGCAAAGAACTCAGCACGACTCTCGGTATTGCCGTGCGGGAAGCAAAAAGAAGAAGACACGAATATGTATGTATTGAGCATGTTCTCTATGCAATATTGAACTATGGCTCAGGTATCGAAACAATCAAACAATGCGGCGGTAATCCTGAAACCATTAAAAGAAATCTTGATGCCTTTTTTAAAGAAAAAATGACCCCCATGGATGAAGGCAAGGACTATGTTCTCCAGCAGACCATCGGTTTTCAGAGAATGATTCAAAGGGCGATCAACCATGCACGCTCTGCCGAGAAAAGAGAGGTTAACTTAAGCGATATCCTCGCTTCGATTTTCCTGGAAAAAGATTCCCATGCTGCCTACTATCTTGAAGCCGAAGGTATCACAAGACTGGATGTCTTAAAATACATCTCCCATGGAAAAGAAACTGTTAAATCATCCAAAACAAAACCTGTTCCCGGAAGCGGCCAGCCTGCCCTACAACCCGGAATAGGAAAAAAGCCTGATCCTCTGGCATTGTACACAAATGATCTTGTTAAAAAGGCAGAGCTTGGCAGAATCGACCCCATTATCGGAAGAACAGATGAACTTGACAGGACAATGCAGGTGTTGTGCAGGAGGCGGAAAAACAACCCGGTGCTCGTTGGAGATCCCGGAGTCGGAAAAACTGCCATTGCCGAGGGACTTGCACTTAAAGTGTTTAAAAAAGATGTGCCTGATTTTCTTTTGTCTGCAGAAATTTTCTCACTTGACATGGGCTCCCTTGTTGCCGGAACAAAATACAGGGGCGATTTTGAACAGAGACTTGAAGATGTTATCACGGCACTGGAAGAAAAAGAAAATGCCCTGCTTGTCATTGATGAAATTCATACCATTGTGGGAGCAGGAGCTACAAGCAGCGGTTCCCTTGATGCTTCCAATATTTTAAAGCCTGCACTTTCATCGGGAAGTTTAAGGTGCATAGGCTCCACAACTTACGAGGAATATAAAAACCATTTTGAAAAGGACAGAGCTCTTTCAAGAAGATTTGAGAAAATAGAGGTTTCAGAACCAAATGTTGAGGAAACCATTGAAATCCTTAAAGGTCTTAAGACCTGTTATGAAGAACACCATGGACTTAAATACACGGACGAGGCGCTTGAAGCTGCTGCCAAACTATCCTCAAAACACATAAACGACCGGTTTCTGCCGGACAAGGCAATTGATGTTATTGATGAAACAGGTTCATTTATAAGACTGTCCCAATCATCAAGGCGTAAAAATATCAATGCAAAAGATGTTGAAAAAATTATAGCCAAAATGGCAAAAATTCCTGTATCAAATGTGACGGCATCGGATAAGACAAACCTTGAAAATTTAGGTCCAAAATTAAAAAAGGTTATTTTTGGCCAGGACAATGCAATTAAGAGTCTTACCACTGCCATTAAAAGATCAAGGGCAGGACTTGCCGCGCCAAACCGCCCCATTGGTTCATTCCTCTTTACAGGTCCCACAGGAGTGGGCAAAACGGAGGTTGCAAGGCAGTTAAGCTTTAACATGGGTATTGAATTCATGCGGTTTGACATGAGTGAGTACATGGAAAAACACGCTGTTTCAAGGCTCATCGGAGCTCCTCCGGGATATATCGGATTTGACCAGGGCGGAATTCTCACCGATGGCATAAGAAAGCATCCCTTTTGTGTACTCTTATTAGATGAAATTGAAAAAGCCCATACAGATCTGTTTAACATACTGCTCCAGGTGATGGATTATGCCACCTTAACCGATAATAACGGAAAAGCCGCTGACTTCAGGAACGTTATCATCATTATGACCTCAAATGCCGGGGCAAGGGAGATGAGCTCCAATAAAATAGGTTTTGGAGATCAACTGGATGATGTTAATTCAAAGGGCATTAAAGCTGTTGAAAAAACATTCAGCCCTGAATTTCGAAACAGGCTTGACGGAATTATCCAGTTTAACCATCTGTCGAAAAAGACTATGGAACTTATAGTTGATAAAAATATGCAGGAACTGAGACAGATGCTGAAACCAAAGAAAATTTCCATAAGATATTCCCCTGCGGTAAGAAGTTTTCTGTCTGAAAAAGGTTATAGTCCCAAATTTGGTGCAAGACCACTTGAGCGCTTTATCCAGACTGAAATAAAAGACAAGCTCACAGATGAAATTCTGTTTGGTGCACTTGAAAAAGGCGGCAAGGTCTCTCTCGGCCTTAGAAATCAAATCATTACGTTTAATTTTAAAAAATAGAATATAAATTATTACGTTCTATTATTACGTTCTATTTTTAGATTCATTGAGAGGCGACGGGTGTAAAGCAACAGATACGCCTCATGGTGGTTAAAAAACAGATGACTGTATTCAGTCTGACTGAAAAAATAGAATTCCCTCCGGCTTTTCTTGCAGATTTTGACGGTCTGCTATGTGTTGGTGGAGATTTAAGCAGCCAAAGGATTCTATGTGCTTACAGAAACGGAATATTTCCCTGGTTTTCCAGGGAAGAGCCTTTTTTATGGTGGTCACCTGATCCAAGGCTTGTTCTTTTCCCACAGGATATAAAAATTTCAAAAAGTCTTAAAAAGAAAATTAAAAAAAATTATTTTAAAATCACAATGGACCGGGCTTTTGAAGAAGTTATACAGGCATGTTCATATACAAGAACAATGAACAATCAGGAAACCTGGCTTGTGGATGAAATGATTGAAGCATACACTTGCCTATACAAACAAGGATATGCACATTCTGTGGAGGCATGGAAAGATGGAAAACTTGCAGGCGGACTGTACGGTATTTCCCTTGGAGGTGTTTTTTTTGGTGAATCGATGTTTTCCTTAATAAGTGATGCTTCAAAAACAGCCCTTGCCGCCTTAAGTCTTTACCTTGAACAGCTTAAATTTGATTTTATTGACTGCCAGGTTACAACAAAGCATCTTCTCTCAATGGGAGCTGTTGAAATATCAAGGAGCAAGTTTTTAAACATGCTTAAATCTTCTTTGAAAAAACAGGATATTACAGGAAAATGGAAATTTCATTATAACGGCCATGGGGCGGATCAGGATTCTCAAAATCGGTCTGATGGCTGTTGCAATAACAAATTTAAATAATAAGGAAAAATACAAAATGATTATTATCTCAAATGTGAATTACCCGCCTGAAAGTTCCCGCGAAATTGCCAAACGTTTTCTGACAGCCCCTGCGCTGCCTGATTTTTTAACCAAAAAAGGACCATTTGTTTCTTCAACAAGGGATAAAGGCATTCTTTCCATCACTTTTTATGAGGTGGACAACTCAAGGCTTGCAGAAGGACTCCAGGCCGTTTGTGACAGTCTTTCCATATATTTTGGTGTTCCCGGTTATACCTATGATATTGCCCCATATTTTGAATTTGAAGAGGGTCTTCAGATACTGGGTTTGTAAGGGAACTTCCAAAAAAAATCATCTATTCAAAGAGGTCAAGCTGTTGCCCGGGCCGAAGAACCTTTTTGTTTTTTCCGGCCTTTGCGTAATTTTTAATATTTTCCTTTAGCTTGTCCTCTATATCATTTAGAAAAGGAGATTTTCCTTTTGCCATTATTTGATTGTATAATCTTCTTTTTTTTGCATATGTAAAACATAGTATTTCCTTTGCCCTTGTCATGGCAACATATAATAATCGTCTTTCTTCTTCAATATTTACCGAGTCCTGCTTAAAAAAAGTTAATGGAAGAAGTCCTGATTCGCATCCGGTAACAAATACAACGGGAAATTCAAGTCCCTTTGCAGCATGCATTGTCATGAGAGAGACTTTTTCAGCTTCAGGCTGTAATATTTCCGTATCCCTTTTAAGTGCAATTGATTCCACAAAATCATATGGACTGCCGTTAAAATTTTCAGCCTCCAGTAAAATATAATCATAAATACCCTTGATTTTCTCATGAGAATTTATTGTGGAGATAATTCCCGAGTCTTCTGCTGTTGTTTTTATGATATCTGCTGTATTTCTTCCTTTGATCTTTTTTGCAAGTGTTTCTATAGCCAGGGCACCTGAAGCGATACTTTGCGCATAATTCTTCCTTATTTTTAAAGGAAAATCCTCTGCAAGAACTGAAACTGCATTTCCGGGAAAACGGTCAAGGCTGTAAAGCCATTGAACAAGTATTTCCATTGTCTTTTTACCGGGCCTTGTCTTTCCCGGAATGGATAATATTTCAATGGCAGTTTTAAAATCATTCACACTTCCTCTTTTGAGAAGTGTCTTTATTATTGCAAATATTTCCTTTATTCCTTTTTCCAAAAGAAAGTTATCCCTGTCAGCAGTCTGGAATGGAATTCCAGCCTTTTCAAAAATTTCGGCAAAAATTCTGCTCTGATTCTTTGTACGGTAAAGCACGGCAAAATCAGAAAAAGAAAATTCCCTTTGATCTGATGCATCTGCCTTTCCTGCATCCATGGAAAACATGGAAATCCCTCCGGTCAATCTCTCAATTGTTTTTCCAACAGCCACAGCCTCAGCTTTATCAGAGGCAGACTCCATTATCATCACCCTGCTTTTGCCTTTTATGTCGGAAAAAATCTTTTCTTTTGTATTATGACCGGCTTTACCTGGATCTGTCGCAGTCCGGCGTGGTGTAATTTGATCTGCATTACTTTTATTTGAACCGGTATATTTATTGGTTATGTTCTGTTTAGTTATTTCCTGTCCTGTTATCATCTGGAATGATGCTTCAAGAATGGTGTCTGTGGATCTATAGTTTCGTTTTAAACTGATCTTTTCGGCATCTGAATAGTCTAAAAATTTTTTAAAATATCTGTTATCTGATCCCCTGAACCCGTAAATAGACTGGTCCGGATCTCCTATGACAAAAAGATTTTTACCATTGCCGGCAAGAATTCTGGTAAGAAGATATTGCCCCATGTTTATATCCTGATATTCATCAACAAAAACATATAAAAATCTCTGCCTGATCTTCTTCATAACATTTTCATCTGATTGAAGAAGGTTTAAGGTCATTACAATGAGGTCTTCAAAATCAACAGATCTCTGGTACAAAAGAAGTTTCTGATATTTCGACCAAATCTTTGACAATTGCAAAGACTCTTCATGGCTGCCGGTGATGGACTCAAGATCATCACCGGGGTTCAGGCAGTTCTGCTTTGCCGTTGATATCATCCTGTCGATTCTTTTAAGTAAGCCGGTTTTCTTTGTCTGCCCGTTTTCTTCAGTTACATGGTAAAATGCCTTTGTTATGAGCTCTTTTCTTGTTGTATCATCTGCAATGGAAAAATTAAAAGAACCATATTCCTTGAGTACCATCAGACAAAAGGAATGAAATGTCACCGTGCATACAGATGTTTTGGCAGCAGGACCGGAAAAAGCAGATATGCGCTGCTCCATTTCCTTCGCTGCCCTGTTGGTAAATGTCAGGGCAAGAATAAAGTCCGGTCTGACTTTTTTTTCACTTATGAGCCAGGCTATTTTTGCTGTCAGGGTTCTCGTCTTTCCAGTTCCAGGTCCGGCTTCTATAATAACAGGATGGCCAAAAGTAAAAACAGCTCTGCTCTGCTCACTATTAAGTCCGTGCAAAAGTTGATCCTTCTCATATTCTTTTATGCATGGACTTGACTCCACAGGTTCCGGTTCTGTTGAGGATATGATAGTTTTTGTGGATGATTCAGGCCTGCCAAATGTTTCTTCTGCAGGCACGATTCCTGTGGATAATCCCGCCTTTGATTTTGTATTGGCCTCTGTCCTGACTTTTTTCCTGACCTGCTTTACTGACTGGACGTTAATTTCCGGTTTTACTGGGATTATCTTTTTCCCTTTGTTTACAGAATTACCACTTAAGGACTTTTTGTCTGAACCTGTCCTGTCCGAAGGAATAAAAAATATACTCTTTTCCCCTTTTAAGTTATCTCTTTCACTTTCACTAAATATTTTTACTCTGCCATACTCCCCGTCAAATCCCGGAGAAACTTTTATATCTCCTCTGCGCATCCTGTCAACTGCCTCTGCAAGAAGGGGAATTCCCGTTTTTTCAATATCTTTTATATTTTTTTCAAGAAGTATTTCAAGTTCAGATCCCAGGTTCTCAATTGCCCTGTTATAATGCGTTGCAACCTTTTTTGTTTTAGGCCCCACTTTAAAAATTTCAGAGAGTATATCATTAAGCGGTATGATACTTTTATATCCCCGCCTGTTATCAGGAGTATACCCCTGGCTCCGGCAGGCAAGTTCCTGCACCCTGTAAAGCACACCAAGGGTTAAAGGTTTCCCGCATTCCGGGCATATTCCTCCATGGGCAATTGTCTGCTCAGGATTAAAGCAGATATTGCATTTCCTGTGTCCGTCAAAATGATATTTCCCTTCCTCCGGATACATGTCTATGGTACCTGAGAATTTATCTGTTGCATTTTTCTCAAGGGCGTTTCTGATTCCGTCATAGGACAGATCCGTGTTAAACATGGAAGCATTTCTGCCAAGATAGCCTGGAGAATGGGCATCGGAGTTTGAAATCAACCTTACTTTGTCAAGGTCTTTAACCCGCCAGTTCATGGGTGGATCTGAAGAAAGTCCTGTTTCAACGGCAAAAATATGGTCTGCAAGGGAGCCGAAGCACTCTTTTATTGAATCAAATCCTGATTTTGATCCAAACATGGAAAACCATGGAGTCCAAATGTGGGCAGGTATAAGAAAAGCTTTTTCTGAAGTATCAAGCATAATCTCTAAGAGTTTTTCAGCGTCAAGGCCGAGAATCGGACGACCGTCCGATTTGATATTACCAATCTTATCAAGTTTTGCATTAAAGGTTTTGACAATATCAATATTGGGAAAATACAATAAATTATGATTCTTTCTTACCCTGTTATTTTTTTTGTAAATACTGCTGATTTCCGTCTGAAGAATAAATCTGATATCTTTTATGCATAAACTGGGAACATTTTTATCAAGCTCTGCTTCAATATGATCTTTCAGTTTAAACAGTCCCGTCCCGGCAGGTATGAGTTTTTCTTCAAGTTCTTTTATCCACCCCGGATGGGTGAAATCTCCTGTTCCCACAACTCTGACTCCTTTTAAGCGGGCAGCAATATATAGGTGTTCAAGGTCAAGATTCTTTGCCGTTGCCCTTGAAAAATGCGAATGTAAATGTAAATCTGCTGTAAATTTCATAATAATCTTTTTTGCCTTTATCTTTTTTTGTAACTGCCTCATGGCAGTTTTATAAGAAAGAGCTCACTTTTTACAGAGTAACTGATGCTCTTTTTATGTTCGTTGTGAGGCGCTGAAACGTAGTCCAGCTCGGCCTCATGGCAGTTATATGAAAATTTTTGCTACATAAAATAACCGGGGAAATTGACGGTTTTCGTTCGGTCACTGAATAACAATAACTCAAAACCCTGAAT
>WGCX01000108.1 GCA_015493575.1 Desulfobacteraceae bacterium
AACAAGGACTTGGGGAGAGGTAAATTGGGTTGCGGGCATTGCCCGCTTTAGATTTTACTTGACATTAAAATATCCGGAACGTAAATGTTTTCTTTTTGTAAATAAATGGTTCGTTTAAATTATTATTAATAAAAACAAAATATTATAGTTACTTGTGAGGGGTTTAAAATAAAGAGGTTAAACCTGTCGTTCAATAATGCCGTAACGGTGAAATAAGAAAATGATTAAAGAAAAAATGCCAGGAAACATAATTGTTCATATTATCATGTGTTTTATATTTTTTATTATGTCAGGCTGTGCTGTTGTGGGACCTGATTATAAGACAATAACTCCTGATGTTCCTATAAACTGGCATTCCGGCTTAACGCATGGTTTGACATTATCCACGGCTCAGGATGATAGCATATCTCTGACAAAGTGGTGGATTCTTTTGAAAGACCCGGTGCTTGCGCAACTTGAACAGGAAACCCTTAGAAATAATTTAAATCTGAAAGAAGCTTTTGAAAAAATAAATGAGGCAAGGGCATTAAGGGGGATATCGTCTTCAGATCTATTTCCCGTACTTGACGGAAAAGCTTCAGCCACAAAATCACGCTCAAGTGAAAATGCAGGTACAGGGCAGGAAAGTAATTTTTACAGGGCAGGACTTGATGCAGGTTGGGAGCTGGATCTGTTTGGTGGAGTGAAAAGAAAAATAGAAGCTGCCAATGCCGATCTTGAAGGGGTGAAATTTGCTTATGAAGGGGTAATGGTCAGTCTCACTGCTGAAGTCGGGTTAAATTATGTTGATGTGCGTACCTTTCAGGCACGTTTAAAGGCTGCACAAAGCAACCTTGCCACCCAGCAGCACACCTTTGATCTTAATCAATCACGATATCAGGCGGGTCTGATTGATGAACTTGCCGTACAGCAGTCCCTTTATAATCTTGAACAGACCCGTTCTCTCATTCCTCAATTGGAAAACGGGCTTTCAACGTCCATGAACCGTCTCGCTGTTCTCATTGGCCGAAAACCCGGAAAACTGGAAAAAAAATTATCCATGGCTGGATCTGTTCCTGAAATACCTGTCAGCATTGCCGTTAAAGTCCCTGCCGAGGCCATGCGCCAGCGGCCTGATATCAGGCAGGCTGAAAGGGAATTGGCAGCGGCAACTGCGAGAATCGGAGTTGCCAAGGCAGATCTTTATCCAAAATTACGCCTTACAGGGTCCATAGGCCTGGAAACAGTTGCAAAGGATAATTTTTTAAAATGGGGCAGTCATACATTCAGTACAGGACCTTCAATATCCTGGAATCTTTTTGATGCCAATGCCATCCGCCGTAATATAGATGTGCAGGATTCCAGGGCCAAACAGGCATTAATTCATTATCGAGCCACTGTTCTTAATGCCCTTGAAGAGGTTGAAAATGCACTTGCTTCCTTTGCAAGGGAACAGGAGCGGCGCAAAGCTCTTTTTCTTGCTACTAAGGCTGCCAAACGTGCGGTTGTGGTGGCAGAGGACAGTTTCAATGCCGGCCTGATTGATTTTTCAAATGTTCTCGATGCCCAGCGTTCACTTTTGTCATTTCAGGATGAACTTGCCGTAAGTGAAGGCACTGTAGCAAGTGATCTTATACGCCTTTATAAAGCTCTCGGCGGGGGCTGGACTTATAAAAACAATTAAAATATTAAAGGATAAATATATGTTCATAGACAAAAATCTGTTTACCGATAATTTCCACAAACGGCTTTATCTCGGTAAGATTGATTATATTAATGCATCTCCTGTTTATTACGGGCTTGACAACGGACTTAAGCCTGACTGGCTTGAAATGATTGAGGGCCCTCCTGCAGTGCTCAACAAAATGATTAAACAGGGCAAAATTGAAATAAGTCCTGTTTCAGCAGCTTTTTACGGCATGAACCACAGGGATTTCCTTGTACTTCCCGACTTCTCCATATCATGTAACGGCAGGGTTTTAAGTGTTATACTGATGAGTAATTTCCCAATTGACAACCTTGATGGAAAAAATATTGTATTAACGGAAGATTCCGCAACTGCAGCTGCACTTGTAAGGCTCATGTTAAATGGGAGAGGGATAAGTGCAAATTTTTCAAAAAAAAGGATAAGAAATATAAGTGATATCCCTGAAAGAACTGATGCCGCTCTTGTTATTGGTGATGCCGCACTGACGATGCCAT
This sequence comes from Desulfobacteraceae bacterium, assembly GCA_015493575.1. Lineage (GTDB taxonomy): Bacteria > Desulfobacterota > Desulfobacteria > Desulfobacterales > Desulfobacteraceae > WGCX01. The sequence continues at coordinate 2,182 of WGCX01000108.1, forward strand.
GGGAAAATTATTTCAGTTACCGCATGGATCTCGGAGAGATCTGGTTTAAAGAAAAGAATCTTCCCTTTGTGTTTGCCCTGTGGGTTGTCAGGCGTTCCTATGCCATGGAGCACGGGGAATGTGTACAGGAAGTGCTTGATCTTTTTCATGCCTCAAGAAAAAAAGGATATGAACATTTGGATGAGATTATCAGGTCAGGAGCAGATAAACTCGGCCTTGATGAATTGAAAATCAGAGAGTATTATGATCTTCTCTTCTGTGACCTTGACAAAGAAAAAAAACAGGCCCTTCAACTTTTTTTTGATTCTCTTTATGATATAAATTTTTTCAGGGAGAAGGTTGAACTGCGGTTTTTTTGATAATATTAAGGAAAAATTCCGAAATTACAGGGGTTTACAGGGGATTGCAGATCTTATTGTATTTGTTTTTATTGCATGGTTATTCAGTGAGAATCCCAGGCAGGTCAAAATCAGAATTATTATTGCGGGAATTTTTATACAGATTATCAGGATCGAAAATTTTATAAGTTGAACGATATTGCTTGTCTTCTATCCCGTCTGCTTCGTTGCATCAAAGGCCGAATACGTTGAGTATGCAACCTTTAATGCGCCTTGTACATGGGGGAGGAATTCGGCGCTGTTTCTGTTCAACTTATTGCATCTCCGATCCTGAATTGTAAAGGTGCTGTCTTGAATTTTGAAATAATGAAATATGAAATTCTGTCTTCTGTCTACCATAAACGATTCAATAAAATTGAAAAAGCTGCAAGTGATATCTTAAAGGAACTTGAGATTCGCCCTTCCGGTTCTTTATCTGAAATGGACCAGAAATCATTAAATCAGATTAATCTTATATTTAAGAAATTTGATAAGATAATCGGTTTAAACTGCAGTGAAAATTTTTATTTAATTAAAACAAAAATTAAGAAACATATGGTAAATCTGGTGAGGAATCAGGTGAAAAAGCCTGTTTTTATTAACTATGAAACTTGGCGGAAAAGCATAGGCTTAAGTGAAGCAGGTTTCAGAGTTATGCTTGCCAATGTAAGTTCTGTCCAATTGTCAGTGGGCTGCAGTAATTTTTGCAGAAGGTGTAATGAATGGGCTCTGCCAGGTGTTCGAAAACATTTCACCTTTGATGCTGCTGTGGATATTATCACTCAAATATTTCAAACCGGGAATAATGAATTTTCCCTTTACAGTGCATCGGATCCCCTGGACTTCAGGCATAAAGGCAGAGATATTACAGATATCATTAAAATTATAAGCGATAATGGATATGTATCTAAGTTTGGCCTTTTAACAAAAATTCCAAAGGGTTCGGAAAAAATACTGGATAATCTTCTTAAAATAAATGGAGATTTTGCAGTGAGCATAACAGATAAAAACAGGAAAAGAGTTAAGGTCCTTGAAGAAAAATCAGGCAAAAAATTTAATATTCAGCATGATACTGGTGAACTGCTGATTCCGGCAGGTATGGACGAAGATTTTACAACAATAAAATCTTCAATAATAGATAACTTAGGAGTTGAAATCACACCGGAAGGTGCATCCATTATCGTACCTACCTTTACAAGTGCACTGAATCTTACCGGGCAGAAGCGCATTCCTGTTAACCACAGGACAAATTTTTTTTTAAAAAAACAGGTTGGAATGGATGGACTTGCCATTGAATATTTTAAGCCTTTTACGGCAGTAAATTTTAAAAATAAAGAATTCACTCTTAACCGGCTGCTTTTCCCCCAGATTGAAAATATAATTTTGGATAGCGGGACTGATGACAGGTGTGTCCCCCCTGGTATGACAGGTCTTAAAGAGTACTTTACAACTTTTGAAAAAAAGGCTGTAGCAGCGAGAAAGAAAATGGTTCCCGTAATTATTAAACGCTTGAAAAAAGAAAGTTTTAATCACCAGAACCAGAAACACAATAAAGGGGAATACAAAAGAGCCAAAAAAAAATTTAAAGAAAAATGCAATGATTATCTTGATTTCTGCAGGCCTGAAAAATTATTGGAATTTAAAAAATTTACCTTTTCTTTTTTTTTAAAATCCATAATGGATTACATAAGGAATAATCCATATGCAGGGGAGATAGTTCTTTATTTAAGGGGAAATGATAGAAAATTTTATATGGAATACTATAACCGCATAATAAAAGATGATCATTTGAATTTTACAAACATGATATATCATACAGATCTATCAACCTTTGATATTTTTCAGATGATGATGTTTAAATTGATTGATAATCCATATGATAAAGAGATCAATGAATTTATTAGAGATAATCCTTCCATGTACAATCCCGCCACAGGCAGATTTGTTTCTTATAAAAACTGCCATGAGGCGGATCTGGTTTAGTCCGGACCCGCCTCAAAGAATAGAGTCGTTATTTTTTGTCTGTAATGTCGTTTTTAAATATTTCCATACCCTTTTTCATGGCGCAGAAATCACCGCACATGGTGCAGGTCTTTTTTTCTGCAGGAGAGCGGCTTTCCCTGATTTTTTCCGCTTGTTCAGGGAACAGAAGGTATTTTTTTAAATCATCCCATCTCATATCTCTTCTTGCCATGGCAGCAAGCTTTTCATTTTCTCTGCGCTCTGGGTATTTTGAGATATCCCCGATGCGTACGGCAAGTTTTGTTGCCCTTATACCTTCCCTGACATCATTTACATCGGGCAGGGCAAGATGCTCTGCAGGCGTGATATAGCAGATTAAATCAGCACCAAATCTTGCTGAACTTGCCGCCCCGATGGCTGCTGTGATGTGATCGTACCCCGCGCCGGTATCACAGGGGATAGGCCCTAATACGTAATATGGTGCATTGCCGGACATGCGTTTTTCCAGCATTATATTACCCTCTATTTCATCTAAAGGAACATGGCCCGGCCCTTCCACCATCATCTGGCATCCCTGTTTTCTGCCAATTTCAGCAAGCTCGCAGTTTATAATCATTTCAGCCATCTGTGCACGGTCATGGCTGTCATGTATGGCACCTGCCCTTATCCCGTTACCAAGGGAAAGAACAGCATCATATTTTTTCATTAAAGCGCATACCCTGTCAAACTGTTCATAAAGGGGGTTTTCTTTTTTGTTGATATCCATCCAGGCAACCATATAAGTTCCGCCCTTGGACACAAGCCCGCCATAACGGTACCCCTGTTTTCTCAATCGCTCAATTGTGTACTGGTTTATACCGCAGTGGATGGCCATGAAACTTAAACCGTCGTCCAATTGCTTTTCGATCAGGTCAAAGAGATATTCCGGGTCTAATTTTGCAGGATTTCTGTATTTTCGTATGGTTTCCTTAAATGCCTGGTACAATGGAACATTCCCCACGGGAAGATCTGAATTTGCAAGAACAGCTTTTCTGATTTTGTCAAGATCACCGTCTGCTGATAATTCCATTAAAGTATCGGCTCCTTCCTCATCAGCTGCTTTTGCTTTTTCCACTTCAAGGGAAAGATCACAGATATCGGAAGATGTTCCTATTGAAGCGTTTACCTTTGTTCTCAGCCCTGTTCCTATTCCCGTAATTTTTTGATGTTTACGGTTGGAATTACAGGGGATAACAATCTCGCCCTTTGCCACAGATTTTCTGATGAATTCTTTGTGCAGACCTTCATTCTCTGCAACGGTGAGCATTTCTTCCGTGATAATCCCCTGTTTTGCAAACTCAAGCTGTGTAGTCATAGTATCCTCGCTATATAATCTTTTTTGCAGAACCCAATAAAAAAAGGGTTCTGCAAGAAATAAATCTTACAAAACCCTTTACCATCAGGTTCTACGTCAATGATTACTGCCTGGCTCGTCTTCTGACTTCCGGCATTAAACCTGTTCTTTTAAGTCTTCCCGTTTTCAGACCTTTATTACTCTTTATTATCCACCTTTATTTTTACGTCAGACTAAAATTTAAATCCTTAGAATAGTCAATGCATTTCTTAAGTTAAATTTTTTGTCTTTGTTTAACCCGGCGAAATTGAGCTTTTTGTAAAGGTATTATTCCAACAGTGACAATTTCAAAAAAACAGATGTTTCCGGTTACAGCGGCGGGACCGTCACGGATTTGCACCGTGTTCCGTTTGCCATGGCAACCACAAAAAATGTGGAACTCAGATACAAAAAAAGAAAATATGTGTCAAGTTTTATTTTATCATAGTGAATAATAGTGAGAAACTTACAATCCCATTTTTTTCATGAAGTCATCATCTGCTTTCCCACTGTCAGCTACATTGGAATCATCCATACAACAGGTGTTATCATCAGCCTTGGCATTACGGTTCTGTTTTTCCCTGGCATGCAGCATAATGTCTTCAATATTTTCCTGTTTCTGTTTTTCAAATGGAAAAAGTTCTTCAAATTCAGTTTTCTCTATTCCAAGTTCAACATAAAAAGGATGATGGTTTTCTGTTTCAAAGGAGACCCTGCGGTATTGAGGATCCTCTATCTGGGTGTCTATTGAGATTATAATATCTTTATTTATTGTGAGCATCTTTGGCTGGCTCAATTTAATAGATATAAAAAGCTCGTTTTTCAGGTCTGTTTTAAATTTCCCCGTTGCCTGATTCATCAACTCTCCAAGGGAATTAGCAACATCATCTGACGTGTGAAGTATTGAAAGCTCATCTCCAGGCATTCCCATGTTAAGCATATAACTTCGGTAGATCTCAAGGGAGGCTTCAGCAGAAAAATTCATGATGAGAAGTCCTGAAATTCCACCTTCAAAAATTGTAAAACATCCAATATCCGGTTTCAGGCATGTTTTTTTAATTTTTTGAACAATAGGTGAAAATGAGATTTCACGATTTGAAGCTTTTCTCATAACATTTTTTATGGCCTTGCACAGTATAAGAAGAATTTCCCTTGTGGATTTAATAGATTTGCCATCTGCATTTATTTTGTTTATCATTATCCCTCCCATTGAAATTATCCCTGCCATTGAAACATACAAAAGTATAAAATTTATTTTGACATATTCATCATGATATTACCTTTTGAATTTTGAAGTGTCAAGCAGGTTGCATTAATTGCTTTTTTATGGTTCTATAAAACAGCATGTATTCTTAACGTTTATCGGCTTTGTGACGTCAACACAAGGGCAATGTATCTATCGTGCGGGGGTGTGTATGGAAAATAGAAAAAAAACTGAAGTACCGGAAGATTATTCATCTGATGAAGGGAAATTCCTTTTGAAACTTGCAAGAAGTACCATAGCGGAAAGACTTGGAGTTCCCCTTGATAAAGAAAGCAGAGAAATAAAATCTCCGGGTAAATTTTTTGACAATAAGTTTTTGAACGAAAAAAAAAGTGTTTTTGTAACTTTGCATTTAAATGGCAGTCTCAGGGGATGCATAGGAAGTCTTGAGCCCCATGAAACAATAGTGCAGGGGGTTATTAATAATTCAATCAACGCAGCATTTCATGATCCGAGGTTTTCCCCTCTGTCAATGGATGAATTTAAAGAAATTGATATTGAAGTCAGTATTCTTTCACGACCTGAAAAGCTTGAGTATTCAGATGGAAAAGACCTTGTTTCAAAACTTGAACCCGGAGTTGATGGAGTTATCATAAGTAAAGGCAGGGCAGGGGCTACATTTTTGCCCCAGGTCTGGGATCAGCTTCCCGATGCGGAAAGTTTTCTCTCACAACTTTGCAGAAAAGCGGGACTTCCCGGAGATGAATGGGAAAAAGGTGATCTTGATGTGAAAATTTATCATGTTCAGTATTTTAATGAAAAACCTTTGTACAGGATTTAAGGATTTAAGGATTTAAGATACAATTTCAGATGTCCTTTCAATCAGTGCTGCAACGGCAAGTGAAGCCCTTTCTGCTGCAAGGGGGATATCCCATTCGGATTTATTTCTCTGTCCGACATAGTTTGATCCCGCCCTTATTTCAATAAACGGTATTTTGTAAACTGCTGCCACATGGGCGGCAGCTGCCCCTTCCATTGCTTCCATGCATGGGGAAAAAATTGAAAACAGTTCTTCAGCAGTGCTTTCTGAACCGGTTATTGTTGATACGGTAATGAACAATCCCCTACTAACCTGAATATTTTTCATTGAAAAATAATCCTGCAGAATTTTAAAACAGAGTCGTGAAAGTTCTGAATCCACCGGGAAAACACCTTTTCTCGTTATACTTCTGCCTGAAATCAGGTCAAATGGGAGAGGATCAAGGTTAAGATTTCTGTTCGGCCTGCCTGTTTCAATACCTGCATGTATGTATTGTTCTGATTCTGCAACAGCAATATCGCCTATTTTAAGTCCTGTTTTTTTAAAAATACCTGCAATGCCCGTTTGTATCACAATGGCAGGCCGGTTCTGTATTATTTCTGCGGTCAATGCATGGGCTGTGTTAACAATGCCGGGTTCCGTTATGAGAATTTTTAATTTTTTTTTCATATACCTTGCATTAATTATGGTACTGCCGGACTCATTTTTGGTTTCAGACTGCTTTTCAGCAAGCTTTAGAAAAGGAGTTATTTCCATTTTTGTTGGTGAAATTATAAGAATATCAGTTTTCATATTTTGTCTATTATTAAAGAGTTCCGAAGTGATGATTAAATTTTAGTCCCTGATATAAATCTGCTTTTTTATGGGTTTTTAACTCCCATATGGTTTTCTTTTTTTATTATAGTCCTGGGGCTGAATTTGTATTATATAGTAAATCATATCTTTAGAGTTCAGTTTGATAATTTTTCATGTACAAAAAGAGAGAGTAATAAAAAATTATGATGAATATTATCACAGAATTCAAAATGTTTATAGTTTTTTTAAGTGTAAGGGGTAATTAAAATATACCATGCTTGATCAGAATGCCAGTGAACTCTCATCTGAACAGATTTGTGCCAATCTCATTAATGCAGGGCTTATTTCCGGACAACAGGCAAAATACGCCCTGGAAAATGAAAAGGCCGTAAAAAAGTCCATTGAACTTAAAAAAGCAGAAAATCTGCAAAAAGGCGGAGATTCTGTGAGAATGCTTCCCGGTGTGGATTTTATTGAAGTAATTATTGCATTGAAAATGAAAAGATATGATGATCCTGACAGAATAATTGATGAAGATTCTATTTACCAGGCCCTTGCCGGAGCATGGGGTTTTGAATATAAAAAAATTGATCCTCTTGAACTTGAATTTAATCTTGTAACCAAAACGATTCCAAGGACTTTTGCACGAAAACATCTGCTTCTTCCCCTGGAAATGAGTGAAGGCAAGCTTGTTGTGGCAACTCCCAATCCATTTAATCAGGATGCAATCAGAGATGTGGAAAGAGTATCACATTTTAACGTAATTATAGTTATCAGTTCAAAATCAGATATTATCAAATTCATAGATGAATTTTTTGGATTCCGGTATTCAATTAATGCGGCGGAAGATCAGTTTACGTCAATGAGTGTTGATATTGGAAACCTGGAACAATATGTAAAACTGAAAACAATTGATGAACTTCCCTCAACGGATCATCATATAATAAATGCCGTAAACCATCTTTTCTCCTACGCATTTGAACAAAGGGCAAGTGATATTCATATTGAACCGAAAAGGGATACAAGCCTTGTCAGAATGAGGATAGACGGTGTGCTTCATACGGTGTATAAATTGCCCCGTAAAGTGCATAATGCTGTTATCAGCAGGATCAAGAGTCTGTCAAGGCTTGATATGGCTGAGAAAAGACGGCCCCAGGACGGGCGTATAAAGATTGAAAAACAGGGAGTTGAGGTGGAAATACGGGTTTCCACCATTCCCGTGGCATTCGGGGAAAAAACAGTTTTGAGGATTATGAATCCCGATATTCTGTTCCAGGACATTGGCGCGCTTGGTTTTTCAGAACGGGATTTTGAGAAATATAATAAAATTGTAAACATGCCCCATGGGATTGTTCTTGTTACAGGTCCCACAGGAAGCGGAAAAACAACGACGCTTTATTCAACATTGAGAATGCTTTCAACACCTCAAGTCAATATCACCACAATTGAAGAGCCCATTGAGATGATTAATGAGGAATTCAACCAGATAGCTGTACAACCGGCCATTGATATTACATTTTCTACGATTTTGAGGAATATACTCCGACAGGATCCCGATATAATAATGGTTGGGGAAATCAGGGATATTGAAACCGCTCACAGTGCAGTTCAGGCAGCCCTTACAGGTCATCTTGTGTTTTCCACCCTGCACACCAATGACGCGGTATCTTCTGTTACAAGACTGCTTGATCTCGGGGTGCCGCCTTTTCTGGTACAGTCATCTTTAATCGGTGTGATCGCCCAGAGACTGGTGCGCATCATATGCCCCCACTGCATAGCTGATTTTACCATGGATGCCGGGGAGTTGGAGAAAATGGGCATAGCGTTGAGAAAGAATGATACGGTGAACAAAGTGCTGCACCTGAAACGGGGCAAAGGGTGCGTACAATGCAGAAACACAGGATATAAAGGCAGACAGGGTATTTTTGAAGTTCTTTCCTATTCAGAATCTCTGAAGAAAATGACATCGGATTCCATTAATCTTGCAGCCTTCAGAAAACGTGCCTGTATGGAGGGCCTGGCAACTTTAAGGGAAAATGCAATCGACAAGATGCTCAGAGGGGAAACTACATACCAGGAAGTTTTGCGTGTTACCTGGGATCAGAAATGAAACAGCCATAAACTTGATTCCACTTATTGTGTTTACTGTTGTACCATGCATTTGTCCTGTATTAATGTACAATGTATCCGGCTCTTATCACTTTTTGAGAAGAAATTATCAGAACTGTAGAAGCTGTTTTTTCTGTGTGAAGCACAATCAATCTGCCGATTTTTAAAGGGGCAAGGCTTATCCTTTTTCCGGATATTTGTGATTTCCTTAAGTCCTGGCTTTTAAAAACACTGTAAATCTGTCCGGTTTTTATCCTGTTTCTACTTCCTTTATTAATAAACGCTATGTTGTTATCGCTGATAAGGCTGTTTTTATTTTCGGAACAGATTATTTCTGCATTAATATTTTTTACAGGATCTTTTATTTTGATTTCACGTCCCCTTTTTTTATAGTCCATTATCAGATCGCCTTCTGATATATAGTGAAAGGATCTTAAAACTTTTGCCGTGACGTATTGTCCGTTGTTTTCAAGTATTCTTATAATTCCTTTTATCAGATATTTTATACCTTTAAATCTTTTCCCATGATCTTGAAAATCGATTTTTTCTGTGGAAAATACCGTGTATTTTTTTCCTGGAATTATGGTTTTGTTCCTGAGTTTATCAATATAAATAATATCTGACTGGGACATCATAACCTTATTATTTCTTGATTTTATGACCTGGCCAAGTGGTTTAAGCGCTCTTTGCTTTATAAACCCCAGACTGTCCATACCCGGGTAGTAAAATGTTGGTATTATTTTATTTTCTGTATTTTGTGGTAATTTTTTTACATATTTTACTGAAGGTTGCTTTTGAAGGGTTTTCCGTAAAAAAATTTTTATTTTTTCTCCGGGATAGATAAGATGGGGATTTTTGATTTTTCCGTTAATTCCCCACAATCCGGGCCATACCCAATTGGAATTGTAGAATTTTTGGGACAGGGCCCATAAATTATCACCTTTCTTGACTGTATAGTAAAAATATGATTTATCCTGAATCGTTTCCCGTTTTTTTTGCACTGCAGAACTTTTACTTACAGATATAAAACACAATAACAGCAGGAAAGTTCCAATCATCGCCATTTGTTTTTTGTATATATCCAATGTTTTTTTCCTTATGGAACAAAGCAGTTATTGTAACTTTTGGCTGCTTTATTAATTTTGGTTTAAAAATTGTTTTTACAGACTTAACGTAAATGATCTGATTCTTGACATTTGCATAAACTCCTGTTTAATAAACATTTTGTTTAGTAGAATGTCAAGACATACCAAAAAAAACGGGAAAAAAAATTATGGACAGAATTGCAGACTTTCTTTTTGAAGCGAAAACACTTAAGGAATTGCCAAGAGCCGGATATCCTTTCCTGGGTTCAGGTGAGGAAAGCATTGCTGAACATTCATTTATGACAGCTTTCATTGCTTTTACATTATCAAGAATGGCCTCTGATGTTGACGGGGCAAAAATGGTTGCCCTTTGTAATTAACAGATTAAAGACAGATATGGGGCAGAAACTTGCGCAAAGTATTGTATCCACAACATGGGACCATTGGTGGATGAATAATTATTCGGAATAGATCGTAAAATCAGTGGGAAAAAATTCTATGAGCAAACAGGAAGTTAGGCAGAAAGCAAGGCTGGTTTATATACACGAACCGGATTCCTCTGATTGCATGGATTGTTTCTTTGGACAGGATACATGGAAAATAAAAATCACTGACAATTTTAAGGATGGGATCAATATTGTCCGATCTTTTAAACCGGATGTGGTGATGATCGATTATTTGCTTATGGCTGGATCGTTGCAAGAGACAAATAATGATATTAAAGAGTTATTATTTAATTTTAAAGCTAAAAATGTCAGGTCAAAACCAGCTGTTATTGCTCTGTTCTCATCATATCCTGATCCTGAAACAAGAGCTTACGTCCTTAGTGCAGGAGCCGATGATTTTTTGATAGTGCCTTTTCTGTTCAAAGAGTTTCAAATAAAAATGGCAATTCATATGGAAAGGTGCGATTTAAATCAAAAAATTTTATGGCAAAAGAAAAAACTTATCAAAGCTTTTGAGGCTGATAAAAAACTTAAAACTCAGTTTATTAAAATCAGAAAAGCATTTTTTGAGGAAAAAAATATTCTTCATAACTCCTTAAAACAGATCAATATCATGAGTCAGGAACGAAACCGACTAAAGAAACAGCTTAGTGAACTTGACACAAGCTTTCATGACAATGTAAAGTGGATTCAATCTTTTCTAATTAAAATGATTGAATCAAGAAATGAAAAGAACAAGGGACATTCAAAAAGGGTATCAGATATAGCTGTCTTTGTTGCCAAAGGCTTTGGAGTTAAAGAAAATGATATTGAGGCAATAAGGAAAGCCGGACTGCTCCATGAGCTTGGCATGTTATTTATTCCGGATTCAATATTTTCAAAAGATGCATCATCTTTGTCTGTGTACGAGAAGGACCTTTTTGAAAAGGTTCCTGTGTTTGGAGCAGACCTTCTTGAAAAGTGCAAAGGCTTTAAAAAAATAGCAGAAATTATAAGATATCTTAACGAAAATGTTGATGGTTCAGGAATTCCTGAAGGACTGAAACGCAGATATATCCCTCTGCTGTCAAGGATTCTTGCAGGGGCTGATCTGTTAGATGACCTTTTAAGTGAACCTGATGGAACATCTGCCGATGAAATTCTTTCCAGGCTTGAAGCCTGTGCAGGAGAACGGCTGGATCCAAATGTTGTGAATTACCTTGAAAGATATTTAGTAATTTGTTTAAATAAAAGCCGTGAAAAGGTTAGGGAAGTGGGTCTGTATCAACTCAAGCCCGGTATGAGGACAGGTGCAGGGCTTTTTACATCAACGGGAACTAAACTTTTTTCGGCAGGAACTGTTTTAACTGAGGAGTCAATTAATATGGTTGTCAAATACAATATGGCATATCCTGTGAAAGAAACTGTTATAATAAAGGTGGAATAATATGGATTTATCTTCAATTATTGGGGTTGTTTCAGGCCTTGGTTTTGTTGTAATGGGGATTCTTCTTGGAAGTGGTTTAATGCTTTTCTGGAATCTGCCTTCTGTAGTGATTGTTATTGGCGGGAGTCTTGCGGCAACAATGATTGGTTTTCCCTTAAGCGATGTATTAAGTATTTTTAAGGTTACAATGAAGGTTTTTATGTTTAAAATTGAAAAACCTGAAAATATTATTGCCAATCTGGTCGAAATTTCGAATAAAGCGAGAAAAGGGGGTCTTTTATCCATTGAAGGAGATATTAAAAACACAAATGATCCCTACCTTGCTAAAGCTTTGCAGATGACGGTGGATGGCGTAAAGACCGTTGATATTGCCGCAATAATGCAAAAGAAGATGTCTATTACAAGCGATCAGCATAAAACAGGAATTGCATTGCTTTCAAGTATGGGGGCATACGCTCCGGCCTTTGGAATGGTGGGTACTCTCATTGGTCTTGTTCAGATGCTTGCAAACCTTGATGATCCTTCAACAATAGGTCCTAAAATGGCCGTTGCAATGATCACCACGTTTTATGGAGCTATTATGGCAAATCTCTTCTTTATTCCCATGGCTGATAAATTAAAGATCAGAAGTGAAGAAGAAATCTCAAATATGAACATCATTTATGAAGGTGTGGTGTCCATCAGAGAGGGTGAACACCCGAGACTGATGGAAGATAAGCTCAATGTGTATCTTGGTGACAGTAAAAAACAAGCCAAGGAAGGATAAAAGGCATATAAAAAATGGCTGAAGAGAACAGAGAAGAAGAGGAAGCACCTGTCCTGACAGCTCCTGCGGCAGAATGTGAAGAATGCAAGGGTGGGGCTCCTGAATGGATGTGCACATTCTCGGATCTTGTCACCCTGCTCATGTGTTTTTTTGTTCTTATGTTTGCAATGAGTTCAACCCAGCAGGAAACCTTCAAGGAAGTTGTGGATTCCCTGCGCAGCGCCCTTGGTACCCAGGCTGTGCCGGAAGCCGGAACAAGAGAAGGACTTGTAATGCATGCGGTTCCGTCTGCAAGCAAGGAAGAAACACCCCAGCTTGACGAACTTGGCGGTATGATTAAAAAGGAGATGAATGATATTGTAAGCCAGGTAAATGAACTTGTCCTGTTTAACAAGCTTGGAGGTCTTGTAAGTGTCAGCAAAAGCGACGATGGTGTGGTAATAACCCTGTCAAATATGCTTCTGTTTCCAAAGGGGGAAGCTGTACTTTCCGGAAGAGGATATGAAATTTTAAAAAAGGTTGCAGCGGTTCTGTCTCAACTTGCTTACCATGTCAAGGTAAAGGGGTTCACTGACAATTCTCCTGTACACAGCAGTAAATATCCCTCGAACTGGGAACTTTCCGCTGCAAGGGCGTGCGCTGTGGCAAGACTGCTCATAAAACAGGGCGTTAATCCTGAATTGATTTCTGCAGAAGGTTATGCCCAGTATCATCCAATTGCCACCAATGATACGGCAAAGGGCAGGGCCAGAAACAGGCGTGTGGAGATTGTTTATGAAAGGGATAGTATCGCCCGTTCTTTTGCAGGCATGAAAACAGGAAAATAGGAAAAACAGGATGACAGGGTTTATTCAAATCCTTAAGGATGGCAGCGGATATAACGGCTTTAACGCTTGAGTTTTCTCAATTCTTCGGACACAATTTTCTTTAAAGTTTCTTCAGGAACATTTTTTTTCATTCCCGGACATGAATCTGCCATTGCGTTCCAGTTTTCAGGATGTTTGACAATGGCCTGTATAAATGGCCATGCCCTGCACATGTATGGTTTTACAGGATGTATGGTGCACTGCTTTTCCATGTCAAAAAATATGCATTTCCCGTTTTCACCCTGTGACAGGACATGTCTTGTGCCGGACATGTCGCAGAATTTGGATATAAATTTGTCAACGTCAACATTTATATAATCTGCAATGTTTTCTATATCCTGCTCAGTAACATAGGTGCCGCCGAATCCTGTGCAGCATTCTCCGCATTGCCGGCATTGAAAAATATCATTGCCTGTATTAAATTCAGAACCCATGCCTTCCCTCCATTGCCCGCTGCAGAGTTACCTGGTCAACGTATTGAAGATCGCCTCCCATTGGAACTCCCGAAGCAATCCTTGTTATTTTTATTCCTGTATTTTTAAGGCTGTCAGAAATATAGGAAGCCGTCGCTTCACCTTCAACATCGGTTCCTGTGGCAATGATGATCTCTTTTATTCCAGCAGATTTTGCCCTGAATAACAGTTCTTTCAATCTTATTTCATCGGGACCGATTCCATCCATTGGAGAAAGTGCACCGCCGAGGATATGGTAGAGGCCTGAATATGAGCCTGATTTTTCAATGGCAGCCATATCTGCAGGGTTTTCAACAACGCAGATCACAGATCTGTTTCTTGCGGGATCACTGCATATTCTGCACTTATCTCTGTCACTTAAGGCAAAGCATACTGAACAGAGCTTCACCTTTGCCTTAAGTTCAAGAATATTTGATGCCAGTGCCTCGGCCTCTGCATATGGTGCGTGAAGTAGGTATAGGGAAAGGCGTTCACCTGTTTTTCTGCCTATACCGGGAAGCCGGGAAAAGCTTTTGATAAGTTTGATAATGGATTTTGGATAATGATTCATTTCTGTGTTTATGAAAGCCCTGGGATATTCATCCCGCCTGTGAGCTTGTTCATCTGGGACGATACCATATCCTGGGATTTGTTTAAAGCATCGTTTACAGCGGCGAGGACGAGATCTTCAAGCATTTCAATATCTTCAGGGTCAACAACCTCCTTTTCAATGGCAATTGCTTCAATTTTCTGACCCCCGTTTGCAATAACTTTTACCATGCCTCCGCCGGCGGTTGCCTCCACTGTTTTTGTTTTGAGTTCTTCCTGCATCTTCAGCATTTTTTTCTGTAATTTCTGGGCCTGTTTCATCATTGACCCCATATTCCCCATATTTTTCATTTTAATTTCCTTAATATTGTTTATGGTTGTGTTTTAATATCAACAATACTTCCATTGAACATTTTAATGGCTTCGGCAACAAGAGGATGGCTCAGAATTTTTTTCCTTGCCTGTGCCGGTGTTTTTTCTTTTTTTGTGCCCGCAGGTTCAGAAGACTTGACCGGCGGGGCCTGATTGCGTATTTTTATGGCCAGTTTCCTTTTAAAAAAGTTTTCTGCCGCTTGTTTTAATTCCTCCATTCTTGAGTTAAGTCTTGATAAATCCTTTGGTTTTAATCTGCCTTCAATGATCATCCCGGTTTCTGTGATTTCTTTTAACTTCACTTTGGATAAAATTGCTGCCACAAATGGAAAATCCTTTCTGACCTCATTTACAAAATGGTCCCAGTCTTTTTCTCTGTTGGAATCCTGATTTTCGACCCCACTTACATCGTCCTTTTTTACAGTTTGTTTCCCAGTATATGGATATTTTTCAGACTGTTCCTGAACAGTTTGCTTATTTATGTTGAAATTTTTATCTGCGGCATTGTTTTTAACGAGAAGATTAAGTTGTGCAATTATATCATCAATGTCAATTCCTTTTCTTATCTGCAGCAGGTTGAGAAGGGTCATTTCAAGGGCGATTTTTGTATGGGAGGCAAATTTTATCGTTGATTCTTCCCGTATCAGCGTGTTTAGAATTTCGGTGAGGTATCCCTTTGACAATGAAGAAACCATTGTTTCCATTATTGCTTTGTCGGAATCCGATATGTCTGTAAATTGTGTATTTTTTTTACATATTTTAATAACCACAAGATTCCTGAACTGTTTTATGATGTCAGAATAAAATTTTTTAAGGTCAAGGCCAAGATCATGAACTTTGCTGATCAGATCAAGAATTGCAGCTCCATTTAAATCAACAACAGCCTTTGAAATATCAAAAAGAATTTTTTTGTCAATGATGCCGAGATTTGAAAGGATTGTTTCATGACTTATATTTTTTTCTCCGGTGCTGGACATGATCCTGTCAAGCAGACTTAAAGAATCCCGCATGGAACCGTCAGCCTCGGATGCAATTATATCAATACTTTCCCGGAAAATTGTATAACCTTCTTTTTTACAGATACTTTCCAGCTGATCTGCAATCTTTGACAGTGGAATACGTCCGAGATCGTGGCGCTGGCATCTTGACAGGATAGTTACGGGAATTTTGTGGGGTTCGGTGGTTGCAAATATAAAAAGTACATGATCCGGCGGTTCTTCAAGGGTTTTTAAAAGAGCATTAAAGGCTGCAGTGCTCAGCATGTGAACTTCATCTATTATATAGATTTTAAAAGGAGACATGGAAGGCAGATAAGTGATATTCCCGCGTAATTCCCTGATCTGATCAACACTGTTGTTTGATGCTCCGTCGATTTCAAACACATCAACTGAATTACCCGAAGTGATTGCAGTGCAGGATTTGCATTTATTGCATGGAACAGGAACAGGCCCCAAAGCGCAGTTCATTGCCTTTGCAAGGATTCTGGCAATACTTGTTTTACCGGTACCCCTTGGTCCTGCAAAAAGAATGGCATGGGCGACCCTGTCTGACAAAATCGCATTGGTAAGGGTCGTGGTTACATGATTCTGGCCAATCACTTCGTTAAAAGTCTGGGGTCTGTATTTCAGTGACAGTACTTGATATGACATTTTGCCCGGTATGAAAAAAAATGGCGGAGAGAGAGGGATTCGAACCCTCGGTACCTGTAACAGCACACACGCTTTCCAGGCGTGCACCTTCAGCCTCTCGGTCATCTCTCCGTATTAATAACTGATTTGTTTTGTATCCTCAGGACAAATATACTTTTTCCCCTAATATGTCAAGTATTAAACATTGCGGCCATGCTGAATTAAGATTTTGACAGGTCGTCACTCTGCATATCCTCATATCAAGGCTGCTGAGATGATTGCCATCCGGCGCAGAAGATAATTTTTTTAAAAATTTATCTGTTTTTAAAGGATTAAAACTTTAATATCCTTGACTTTTGATGAGGTTTCTGGAAAGTATATTTTCGAATTAATAAACTTGAAATTTTAATTTTTTATTAACGATGAAAAAGGAGTTTCATATAAACTGCCATGGGGCAGATCCGGATTCACCTGGATTTGCCTCAAAGAATCAAAGATTCTGACAAATGAGGAAATAGACGTAAAATTTTACGTTCTGTTTCATATAAAAAAAACAGGAGGGACCATGATTGTTGCGGAGAGAAAACCCTTTGATGAAATTAAGGGTATGGTGGCTGGATACAAAAAAGTTCTCACCATTGGTTGCGGAACATGTGTTGCAGTCTGTCTGGCCGGCGGGTCAAAAGAGGTTGAAACGCTTAACGCAGAGTTAAAGCTTAACTTTGGCAGGGATAAAATTGAATTTGGTTCAAAAACACTGGAACGTCAGTGCGATATGGAGTTCCTTGAAGAACTTGATGAGATTGCAGGGGATTATGATGCCTTTGTTTCCATGGCATGCGGTGCAGGAATACAGTTTCTTGCAGAACGTTTTCCGGATAAACCTGTTTTCCCTGCTGTGGATACTTCATTTATCGGTGTAAATCTTGATGTGGGCTGGTATGAGGAAAAATGCCGTGCCTGCGGAAGCTGCGTCTTAGGCCTTACAGGCGGAATATGCCCTGTAACCATGTGCGCAAAAAGTCTTTTCAACGGCCCCTGCGGCGGGACAAATAACGGAAGCTGCGAAATTAATAAGGATCAGCCCTGTGCATGGTTTAAAATTTATGAACGTCTTGCGGCCCAGGGAAGATTGGATCAGATAAAGGAAATTTCACCGCCCAATGACTGGAGAAACCAGATACCGAGAAAAATTATTCAGCCGGGATATGAAGAGCGCGTTAAGGCCCTTGGATAATAAATAATTTTTAAAAATTTTTACCAGTGTAGGGAGATATGAATATGAAATCAGGAAGTAACCTTGAAAAAATACTGAAAGCCGGACACTTTGCCTTTACCGGAGAAGTGGGGCCTCCACGGGGGGCGGATGTTGAAGCTCTGAAAAAGAAAATATCGTTTTTAAAGGGTAATGTCGACATGGCAAATGTCACTGACAATCAGACCGCCATGGTGAGGATGTCCAGCTGGGCAGCCTCTTTGATATGTCTTGAACAGGGACTTGAACCGAATTTTCAGATGGTGTGCCGGGACCGCAACAGGCTTGCCATGCAGTCCGATATTCTCGGTGCCTATGCCCACGGTATAAGAAATATGCTCTGTCTGTCAGGAGATCACCAGCAGTTTGGCGATCATCCCCAGGCCAAGGGCGTTTTTGATATAGATTCCATGCAGTTGCTTGGCATGGCAAAAAAGATGAGGGATGAAGGAAAATTTCTTGGAGGCGCTGATATTGATGTGGCCCCGAAATTATTCCTCGGTGCTGCTGCCAACCCATTTGCAGAGCCCTTTGAATGGCGTGTTCACCGCCTTGCCAAAAAAGTAAACGCAGGAGCTGATTTTATCCAGACACAATGCGTTTACAATATGGCAAAGATCAGGGAATGGATCAGGCAGGCAAACGACATGGGCTTAACTGAGAAAGTTGCCATTCTGCCGGGAATTACTCCAATGAAAAGCGTTGGTATGGCAAAATATATGAAAAACAAGGTCCCCGGAATGGATGTTCCCGATGAAATTATCAAAAGGCTTCAGGGTGTTGACAAGAAAAAAGTAGCTGATGAAGGTATAAAAATAGCCTGCGAACAGATTGCAGAGTTCAAGGAGATGAAGGGTGTGTCAGGTGTTCATTTAATGGCCATTGAATGGGAACACAGGGTTCCTGAAATTGCCGAGAGAGCAGGTATGCTGCCAAGGCCTGAAGTTTAATAACCCTGAACCATAAGGAGGTTCCAAATTGAGTAATAAAACAGGAACAGTGATGGTCGTTGGGGGCGGCATTGCAGGTCTTACCGCTGCATGGGAGCTTACAAGGCAGAATATTCATGTGGAACTTGTTGAGAAAAGCTGTTTTCTCGGTGGCCACAGTATCGGGTTTACCTGTAAGGCAAGTGATAAATGCCAGCAGTGCGGAGCATGCAGCGTGGAAGAGATGCTTGCCAGTGTCGTCAATGAACCATTGATAAATGTTCATTTAAGAACGGAAGTTAAAAATTTAGAAAAAACTGATACTTTTAAAGTGTCATTGGAAAAGAGCAGTGTTCAGGTGGAAGACGGCAAGGTGATAAAGGGTTTTTCAGTGCATAATTCTCCACTTTATGTTGCAGGAAAAGATTGTGCGGATGATGACCTTCCCTCAGGCGCCGTAAAAATAGATGACATGGGAAGTACAGCAGAAATTGAAGTTGATGCCGTTGTTGTTGCCACGGGTTTTTCTCCCTTTGATCCAAATATCAAGTCAACCTATGGCTACGGGAAATGGAAAAATCTCATCACCGGCATGGAGCTTGAGAATATCTTAAGGGAAAATACTTTTGCTGTCCGTCCTTCGGATGGGAAAATACCTGAAAAAATAGCATTTATACAATGCGTGGGCTCAAGGGATGAAAGACTTGGCAATCTCTGGTGCTCTCAGGTTTGCTGTGCCTATGCCATGCGCATGGCAGGTGCAATTAAATATAAGGACAGCAACGCTGATATCAGCATTTTTTATATCGATATCCAGAATACCGGAAAGGAATTTCCAGTATTTTATGAAAAAATAAAATCCGATGTAAGGTTTGTAAGGACCATACCGGTTGATATCTACCCCCTTGAAAATGACAGGCTTACCCTTCGCCATATGGTTGAGGAGAACGGTACTCCGGATTTTGAGGAATTTGATCTTGTTGTGCTTTCCGTTGGTATTATGCCCAATGAGGATACGGATAAAATTTCAAAGGTTTTTAATATTGCTTTGAATGAGGATGGCTTTCTTGATGATAATGCTGCTGGAACATCGGGTGTTTTTGTTGCAGGCACGGCATCCGGTCCACAGGGCATCGCAGATACAATTGCATCGTCAGGCAGAACTGTCTATGAGACCATGAAATACCTGGGGGTGATCAAATGATATCAGAAGGGAAAATAGCGGAAAAAAGCATGGATATGATTGAGATCAATATAAACAAGGATGTACTTGTCGTTGGTGCAGGTTTTGCAGGTCTTGATTCTGCTGCAAAAATTGCCGCCCAGGGTTATAAAGTGGTTTTTGCCTGTAAAGATGCTGAACTTCCTGATTCAGGAGATGAATTTAAAAAATTTGTCGAATCCGGTATGGTTGAAATTATGACCAATACTTCACTTGATGATTTTTCAGGTGTGACAGGTGATTTCAGGGCAACTCTTGCAAAGGGCAATGAAAGAATAAAGAAAAATTTTGGTGCTGTTGTTGCAGCTCCCAAATACAGTTTTGAACCCTTAAATGCAGATTATGGCGTTTCTTTAAATGGAAAGGTGATAAGCCAGACCAGGATGGAAGAGATTCTTGCAGACCCGGAAGAAAAGGAAAAACTTAAAGCGGGCGATGGCGCTGTTTTTGCATTTTTTAATGGCCTTGCAAGGGAACTGGATCCATGTTCCACGGAAAGGGCACTCAGATCAATTCTTGCTTTGCAGGACATTGAGAACTGCACTGCCTATATGTATGCAGGCAATGTAAAAGTTGCTTCCAGGGGTGTTGAAAGGCTTTTTACAGAGGCCAGAAATAAGGGGCTTGTTTGTTTTAAACCACAGGAAATACCCGTTGTTGAGCAAAATGATGACTATGTTAAAATTATCATACAAGATCCGGTTATACGTAAAGATATCGAGCTTGATCCGGATTATCTTGTGATTGATGAGCTTATGAATCCGGGACAGGAGAATATTGAGACTGCGGTTAATCTCAGAATAGATGCTGACCTTGACGGATTTTTACCGAGTAACAATGTCCACAGGTTTCCTGTGAATTCCAACAGAGATGGTATCTTTGTTGCTTATTCTCCAAATGATGCTGCCAATGTTGCATTGAGAGTTAAAGAGCTTCTTGGGGACGGAATAAAAAAAGTTCCAATGGACAGAGGCGTTGTTGATGAGAAAAGATGCACCATCTGTCTTACTTGCTACCGTTGCTGTCCCCATGGAGCGATATTCTGGGATAACGGTGCCGCAGTCATTTCAACGGTTGCATGTCAGGGATGTGGTATATGTGCAAGTGAATGTCCCATGGATGCAATTCAGATCGGCACCTTCAGCGATGATGATCTCAACGAAAATATCGATAAGGCAGTTGTTTCTGCAGAAAATGATTCCCCGAAAATTCTTGCTTTCTGCTGTAAAAATTCAGCTTTTGAAGCAGCAGGTGCTGCAGAAAAATTCGGGATTGCAATGCCCGCTGGTTTTAAGATGATAAAGGTCCCCTGCGCAGGCAAGGTGGATGTAGAACTTGTCATGAGAGCTCTTGTTGACGGTGCGGACGGTGTTATGGTTGCAGCATGTCATGAGGGAAACTGCAAGGCTGAAAAGGGAAATATTTATGCAAAATGGCGTGTAAATGAAATTTCACGCCGTCTTGAAGCAATGGGCATGGATAAAAATAAAGTGATTTTTACAAATATTGCATCCAATATGGCCCATGAATTTGCAGACAAGGTCAATGATTTTGCCTTGAAACTTAAATCTTAACTTATACTTAATCCAGGGCGGGCGGTACCCGCAACCCATGTGCCTGCCTGAATCTCTTGTTTTGTTTACAGAAATTCAGGGGTAAGGCACTAATACTTAACCTATAATGGCAGCCTTTAAAAAGTTAAGGGCTGCCATTTTTTTGTTCTGCCTCATGGCGGTTAATATGGGAAAAAGTGCTTAATTATTTTTATAAGTCAGGCTTTCTGCTGTGCTGATTTCTATGTATGATGCTCCCCTGCTTGCTCCAAAATGCCCTGCAAGGATGGTAATCAGATCGTCCGGCAAGAGATATCTTTCCTGTAAAAGCCTTGATATAGCTTTTTTAATGGGAATTGTTGAGTCATTTTCCATGTCTGCAAAATCAGCTTTAACACCGTAGGAAAGGGCAAGTTCTCTCATTATTCTTTTATCATAAACCTGGGCATAAATGGGATTGTCTCCCCTGTAAGCTGCAATGGCTCTTATGGCTTTACCTGACAGTGAATCTGCCACAATTGCCCTGGTATTAAGTCGCATGGATGCTTTAACAGCTGCTTTTGCAAGATATGCAGTGATTTTATTTTTCAGGGTGTATGGAACGTCAATAAAAGAGTTTACCTTTGCCTCAACCTCTTTTGCTATTTTTGCCATTGTTCGTACAGCAAGCTCAGGATATTTACCACTTGCAGTTTCTCCTGAAAGCATAAGTGCATCTGTGTGGTCAAGACATGCATTGGCAACATCGGATACTTCCGCCCTTGTGGGTCTTGGAGATTTAATCATTGTATGAAGCATCTGGGTTGCCACAATAACGGGTTTACGCTTTTCCACACAGGTTTTCACCATTTTTTTCTGTATAAGCGGTATTTTTTCCGCGGGGATTTCCACTGCAAGATCACCTCTGGCAATCATTATTCCATAGGCGTATTCAAGAATTTCATCAAGATGCTCAACACCCTGTGAGTTCTCTATTTTCGCAATAATTTTTATCCTGCTGTTTTTTTCATCAAGAATTTTCTGAACAGCAAGTACGTCCTTTTTATTTCTAACAAAAGAATGGGCAATAAAGTCCACATCATGGTCGGCGGCAAACCTGATGAATCCCTTGTCCTTTTCGCTTAAAGCAGGAAGTTTTACATGAACAGAGGGTATGTTCACACTTTTCTTCTCGTCAATTACCCCGTCATTCTCCACAAAACATGACAGATATTCGTCATTTTTTTCCATAACTGCAAGGGCCACAAGTCCGTCATCAATGAGAATGGAGCTTCCAACGGGGACATCCTTTACAAAGTCATCGTGGGTGACACAGATAATATCATCCCTTGATTTTTCGAGATGAGCACCTTTAATGCGTATATAATCGCCATATACAACTTCAAGGGGCTTGTCAGCCGGGCAGGTTCGGATTTCAGGCCCCTTTGTATCAACCAGTATGGCAATTTTGTCAGACACTTTTCTCACATTTTCAATGACCTTCAGTGCATCATCGTGGTTTTGATGGGCTGTATTGAGACGGACAACGTTCATTCCCGCCCGGAATAGCTGAGTTAAAAAATCAGGCTCACAATTCTTATCCGATATCGTTGCAACAATTTTTGTCTTTTTAAACATGAATCCGCTCCTTTTTAATTTAACTTTTTTTATAACGGTCATGAGGCCGAGCTGGACTGCGCTACGGTGCCTCTCAACGAACATAGAAAGAGCATCAGTTACTCTGTAAAAATTGAGTTCTTTCTTATAAACCCACCATGAGGCCGATAGCGTGTTCCTGCAGTGTTTTTACATATTCTGATTATCAGGTTTTCCATAAGAATATCCGGAGTCCCGGATGATGATTTCAGAGAAAAATCAAGTTCTCCAAGCTCAATCAAAGCCCCGGCAAGCTCTTTTATTGAAAAATTATCAGATTTAAGAAATGTTTGATAAACAGGATAAGCGCTTTTCGGGTTTGAAGCAATAAGAATATTCTTAAATTTTTTTTTTGAACTTTTCAAAGATTCATTATCATCCCAGGATGCAGCTTTTTCCAGCATCTTATTATCCGCTCTGATAATTTCAGGCATTGCTGTGTGCAGGAACTGATTGTAATTCTGATTTTTGTACCAGATATTCTGTTTTTTTTGTACTGATTGCTCAATGAAATTTTTTGCAAGAATAAGTTTTCTTATCTGATTGGTGATGGCGGCAAGAATCTGCAGAGGATGGAAGCCTGCATTCATGAGCGATTTATTATAGAAAAGCGCTTTTTCCGCATTTTTTTCGGCAATGGCGTTTGTCAGTTCAAATATCGGGTCAAGTTTTGTACGTTTTACAATGGATGCAACATCCTTTGAAACGATTTCATTTTTTTTGCCTGCAAAAGATATAAGCTTCTCGAGATTATCTGCAAAAACAGCAGGATCAAATCCTGTTTTATCAACAAGTGCATTAAAGGCATCGTTAGTCAGTTTTTTACCGCTTTTTTTGAGAATATTCTGTACAATGTTTCGCAAAAGCTGCATCTGCTGATTTTTATCTGCCTGACGACTGCCCGATGGCACAGTGCAGTCGATAACGATTCCGGTGTTTTTAATTGTTTTAAAAAGAGCGCGTCTTTTATCTGCAGTAGAAGTGGTTAAAATAAGCAGGTGTCGCGGTGGGAATCCTTTTTCAATAAGTTTTTGAAGATTTATCAAGTTCTGTTTTGAAAATCCATATACAATCGGGGTTCCGGGGCCGGGAAACAGTGGAACATCCTTTGCAGCAACCAC
Source organism: Desulfobacteraceae bacterium (assembly GCA_015493575.1). GTDB lineage: Bacteria > Desulfobacterota > Desulfobacteria > Desulfobacterales > Desulfobacteraceae > WGCX01. The sequence goes on from WGCX01000108.1 coordinate 26,126, forward strand.
AAGCTTATCCTGCATCATTGAATATGTCGAAATACGCTCAATAATTTCAGGAATATTGGCATCATCACTTTCAAGGGATTCATATCCAAGCGCTCTCTTGTCCTTTTCAATTGTAAAATCAAGGATTTTGTCAAATGCTTTTTTTACAAGATACCTTTCTCCCCATATGAGAACAACATGGGGGCTCTTATCTGTTGTCAGTTTGTTAAAGTATGCATCAATATCCTGAAATTTAAGTTCTGCCATTTTTTCCTGCTTTTTTAATCATGGTTGCATGAAAGATGATAAAGCATAAAAACTGCAGCAATAGCCATAATCAATCCTATTCCCTGGGATACCGAGAGAAAAGTGAAAAAAAGAAAATGTCCCCTTGGATCCCCGCGAAATATTTCAATAAAGGAACGGAAAAGGCCGTATAACAGGATATAACACCAGAAGACCATTCCATCAAATTTCTTTTTTTTATCAATCCACAGCAGAATTAAAAATATGGTAAAATTGGAGAGAACCGAGTAGAGCTGGGTTGGCTGAAGGGGGATTCCAAGCGGAGCAAGGGAATGGGGATCGGTAAATGTTACAGCCCAGGGAAGATGGCACTGCCTGCCGTAACAGCATCCTGCGGAAAAACAGCCAAGACGTCCTATTGCATGTCCAAGTGCAATACCAGGTGCAACAATATCCCCTGTCTGCCACATTAACAGTCCTGTTTTTTTTACATAAACAATGGCTGCTGCAAGGGCAGCAATAAACCCGCCGTAAAAGACAAGCCCTCCGTTCCATATTTTAAAAATATCGATGAGATGGCCTGAAAAATCAGAGAAATTAATTATTACGTATAAAATCCTTGCGCCTGTTATGGCAGAAATAAGAATAATAAAGAACAGATCCGACATCTGTTCCGGTTTAATATTGTATTTTTTCCCGCGTCTTCCTGAAACAAGAACGGCAGTTAAAAAACCAAGGCCGACAAACAGGCCGTAAGTATAAAGGGTCAGACTGCCGATTTTTAATAAAATAGGATGCATTGATATTCTCCCATGTGCAGTTTACGAATTTAAAAATTTTCGGTCCTTAAAGGTCGGGCAGTTTATGAACAACAGCAAAGTAAAGGCAAACTGCCATTCCAATACATATGGCTGAGTCTGCAACATTAAAGGCAGGCCAGTGGTAATGCCCGATATGAAAATCAAGAAAGTCCACGACCCTGCCAAATCTGAACCTGTCAATGAGATTGCCCACAGCTCCACCGAAAATAGCAGCAAATCCCGATGAGAGAACAGGACTTTTTTCAGCAGTTTTTTTGTAGAACCAGAGAATTATGCAGGCAATGACGGATGAAACAAAAAGAAAAAAAAACTTTCTCACCATGGGGTTCTGGCCTGCAAACAATCCAAATGCACCCCCGGGATTTAAAATATAAGTTAAATTAAAAAATCCCGGAATAATGGTTACACTTTCATGCAAAGTCAGAAATCCCGCAGTTAAAGCCTTTGTTATCTGATCAGCTGCTATGACAAACCCGCTGATCAGGAATAATCTTATCAATTATTTTTTTCCTGATTTATATTTGTAAATATTCGACTTTATAATGTAAATTTTGTAC
>WGCX01000109.1 GCA_015493575.1 Desulfobacteraceae bacterium
CTGATGGATATTTTTTCAAACATCACAACAATGCCGGCAGTAATCCTGTAAACAATATCAATATTAGCATTCATATCGGCGGATGAATCAAAAAACAGATGGAGATCGGAATCCATACCTTCCTCAGCCTTCCAATAACATACAAGCAGGGGAAGTTTCGGCAACGGATAAAGAACCATCGATATATCGGATTGATAATAATTTTCTGTTTTTTCCCCATTAAAGATATCAATAAGATCTTCAAAAAGACCCGGGTAACGGTCTGCAGTTTTTTTAAAGGATTTTTCAGACCGCTGCACGAACAGGCCGTTTCTTTCACGACCCCCCTTAAGCTCCCTGAACGGCACCCATTTGCCAGTAAAGGGGACACCTTTGCACTCCAGGATATAAGTCAGCACAGATACTGATATCCAGGGATTTATATGAATATCTGAAATCATATTACCGGAAGAATCAACTGTAAACCGTTTGCCGAAAATCCTTATGCAGAGCCTGCCGTTTGAAAAAAATCCTCCGACCCTTTCTGCAGCTTTGGCAAGGTCACAGGATTTAATCTTATTTTTCAGTTCTGCAGCAAGATCGTTCTGATCTGAATCCGTGCCTTTTAAATGAGTTCTAACTGAAGATTTTCCTCCTTGTTTTTCTCTGTATTTTTCAAGCACTTCAACAGGAAGATCAGGACATTGATCAAGGGGTTTCTGCCCGAGATAAACCTTTGACGCAAATGCAAGGCATGTCTGTTCATTGCACTTCCTGCAATTTGACTTATTGAGCAGTTTAAACACCTCCATGGCATTGGAAAATTCCGTCATTACTAAACCTTTAATTTCTTAGCCTCATGGCCGTTTTTTTTTAAAAGAGCTCTCTTCTGAGTAACTGATGCTCTTTTTATGTTAGTCAAAATATCTGATTTTGAGGCGCTGTGAAGCAGTTCAGATCCGCCTCATGGCAGTTATATGAAACTCCTGTAGAATTCCTTTCGGAGTAAGAGTTGGTTACACGCCTTTGGCCCAATATTTATCAGAATCTTTGATTCTTTGAGGCCATCTGAGAGTCTTCAGCCAGGCCTTATGGCAGTCATAAAAAACGAACTTAAAATTTAATTCATATTTCACGGGCTTTAGTAGTTTTCCTTCAAAGCCACAGGCTTAGACAGAATTTCAGACCAGATAACTGCATTTTGCAAAGGATCTGCTTTAAAACGATATTTTTGATCGGGTACATTTCTCCTGTCCTTATGCTTTGCAAGTGAACTCTTATCCTTAATAGTGGATATCCCTTCCGGAATGTATCCTGTTTTTTCAGATTTGAGAATTTCTGGTGCAGGCCAGTCTAAAGCATGAATGGCTTCAATTGGATGTATATCAGCCCGTAAATGTGCTGCATATGCTAAATTCATAACCTCAGCCTGTTGTGATTTTTCAGATGCAGAATGCAGACTCTTTGAATTTTTCCGGATTAATGTATTTTGTGAAACAATTGAGCCACCTGATTCATCAAAATCATCATCAGTTCTTTCAGCAAGTATATCCCAGATGGTTTCCCTGTCCTCCCCAGCCTGTTTCAGGTTTCCTGCCTGATTTTGTTCCCGCTGATTTTTCAAATTCACAGGGTCCTGCTGCTGCAATTGCCTCCTCTCTTCTGCACGTTTCCGGGCTTCCTGCATAAATTGCCGGGCATTCAGGACTATTTTGTCCAGGATAGATGATTTTTTACTTCCCGTTTCAAATGCATCTCTTGTTTTTGCCTCGGTTTTCATCCCGGGGACAGAAGATCTTTCAGACGAAACAGATGTATCAGATATTTTTCTTATTCTCTTTCCAATGATAATTTTTTTCAAAACCAAAGGCAGGACAAAAAAAGCAATAATAACAAAAAATATTATGGATGGATCAAGTTTCATTGTTCAATCCTCAAAAAAAACCGATTAATACCGACCTGATTTTTTATTGATATGATTTTATGTTCTATTTGTCAAAATCGGTTTCCGGTGTTGCAATCTGGTCTCTCATTTTCGTATCAGCAGAAATATTCTGAATTTTATAATAATCCATGACCCCGAGGTTACCGCTTCTGAACGCTTCTGCCATTGCAAGGGGCACCTGTGCTTCTGCTTCAACAACTTTTGCGCGCATTTCCTGTACTCTTGCCTTCATTTCCTGCTCCTGGGCATATGCCATGGCACGCTTTTCCTCGGCTTTTGCCTGGGCAATTTTCTTATCTGCCTCTGCCCTGTCCGTTTCAAGCTCTGCACCTATATTTTTACCCACATCCACATCTGCAATATCAATGGATAAAATTTCATAGGCAGTTCCGGCATCAAGCCCTTTTTTCAGGACAGTTTTTGAAATCATATCGGGATTTTCCAGGACTTCCTTGTGGGTGACAGCAGATCCTATGGTGGTTACAATGCCTTCCCCCACCCTTGCAAGTATTGTTTCTTCTCCTGCTCCTCCAACAAGCCGGTCAATATTTGCCCTGACCGTTACTCTTGATATGGCCTTTAGCTGGATACCGTCCTTTGCCATGGCTGCCACAAGAGGAGTTTCAATGACCTTGGGATTAACGGACATCTGTACAGCTTCAAGCACATCCCTGCCTGCAAGATCAATGGCAACGGCACGGTTAAATGGAAGTTCTATATTGGCTTTATCAGCGGCGATGAGTGCCTGCACAACACGGCTTACGTTGCCCCCTGCAAGGAAATGGGATTCAAGACTGTCCGTTGGAATATCAATGCCCGCTTTAACCGCCATGATTTTGGATTCAACAATGAGTTTGGGCGGAACTTTCCTGAATCTCATGAAAATTATATTTATCAATCCCACTTTTGCACCTGAGACCAGGGCCTGTACCCACAGTGACAGGTAAGCAAATATAAAATAAAACACAACAAGACCGACAACACCTGCGACAATAAATAAAACAACCATAAAATCCATCTTAGACATCTCCTGTTATTTAATTTTTTCAACAACAATCCGGTTGCCAGTAACATTTGTTACAATAACCGGAGTGCCTGCATCAATATATTCTGCATTTGTGACCACATCAAGTCTTTTCGAGTCAACCATGGCAATTCCTGCGGGACGAAGATCCGTTATTGCTTTCCCTTCCTTATTAATAAAAGTTTCAATTCCCTTTTCCTGTGAAACCACCCCGTCCTGTTTTGATAATTTGAGTTTAAGTGTCAGTCTGGATTCGGAAAGTATCTTAATTCCAATAATAATCATCAGAGGAATAATAACAACATCAACACCTGTAAAAATTATTCCGGCTGTTAAGGAAGCAGATGTGAAAACCGTGTAAAGAGAATAAAAAAATATGCAAATGGCAAGAACAGTTAATATCCCGAATGAGGGGATAAAAATTTCCGCCATGATGACAAAAAAACCGATTATCTGAAGAAAAACAGGCAGTATGTATGTTTTCATCACAGGAAGCCTTTTCAAACCAACAATAAGAAATTAAAATTAAATAAATGGCATCCTTCATATTCTGCCAAAAGGACTTTACACTTTTTTAAAAAACACGTGTTTTGAACGAACCTCTGCTGTTCAAATCGAGATCGATTTTATATTTTTAGAATTTAGTGCCTTACCCCTGAATTCCTGCAATAAAAAACAAGAAATTGAGGCAGGCACATGGGTTGCTGGCATCGCTCGCTTTAGCTAAATTTAGCTGGAAAAAGCAAAAACAGAGGGGGCTTTTTTCTCAGATAGATCAAACAACAGCTCAATCCAGTATTTGTCCTGTCTTTTTAAAAAGTGTTAACCGTGAAATGAAGGATGCCCTAATTGATATCTATTATTATTTTAATCAAGTTATTAAATTTCAATTCCTAAGTTTATC
>WGCX01000110.1 GCA_015493575.1 Desulfobacteraceae bacterium
GAATTTACCTTCCTCAGAGCTGGAACTATTGGGATCGGACCAAAATAACCCCCTATTATTAAAGAATATACCGGCCAAACAAGGCCTTAAAACGTGGCAATAATCAAATTTTTAGCCCCAAAAAGAGCAATATAGGCAAGAAAAGTGGCAAGACAAATAGACATTATATTCCCGGTCAGGTCTGGCATTTAACGCATCGTTGCCATAAGAAGAAATTTTTATTCAAATTTGCAAAAGATCGTCTTCTGCAAATACGATTATGGCACAATTGGGTTTGCGGGCAAAAGGCCGCAGAAATATCCGGAAAATTAAAGCCGGAAATCATTGCTATTTTGAAGGACGCCGGTGCTATAATCGATGGAGGTGATTTATGACAGGATTCAACCCCCAATTTACCATAACCAACAGAATGACGTCTGCGATCACTCAGATTGAACGAGCCAGGGGATTCCTTGAAGCCGCAAGGCTATCCGATGACTGGGTGAGAGATATGGGAAATCAAGCACTTATTAAAGAGGCCCACCATACCACCCACATCGAAGGGACACAGTTAACGCTGGATCAGGCAGAACGCTTATGGAAAGGCGAATCTGTACCTGAGGCCAATCCGGATGATACCAGAGAACTATTGAATTACAGGTCTGCATTTGAATTTGTATCCGAATGTCTGGACAGTGGAGATCCGATTACTGAAGGAATGATCCGTGAAATTCATCGAAAACTGGTAGAGGGAGTTCGCGGCGGGAAAGCTGATCCAGGGGCCTACCGGCGGATACAAAATTATGTAGCCAATTCTAAAACAGGCGAGGTGATTTATACCCCTCCTTCTGCTATTGAAATACCTGTCATGATGTTGCAAATGGTAAAATGGCTGAATTCTGATCTTGAGATTCATCCGGTTTTAATCAGTGGAATTGCCCAGTTCCAACTGGTCCATATTCATCCGTTTCTTGACGGTAATGGACGAGCATCAAGGTTATTATCAACTCTCTGTCTTTACAAGGCAGGATATGATTTTAAGCGCCTTTTTACCATCAGTGAATATTATGATCGTGACAGGCCCACTTTCTATAAAAAAATCCAAAGCGTTCGTGAAAATGATATGGATATGACCGGGTGGCTGGATTATTTTATCACCGGCTTGGAAACCCAGATGATTGAGGTTAAAGGACGTGGCGAACAGGTGATTCGACGAGATATTTTAACACAGAAACACAATCTAAATGAAAGACAAACAAAAGCATCTGTGGGGTGAATTGAATCTCCAATGCCACAACAACAATTAGGTGTATTTTGAATATTTAACTTGCAAAATACACCAATGTTTTATATAGCATTCCCATGAATCTCATCGACAGAACAATTGAACCGATTGCAAAATCACTTGCCGGGCAATACCCTGTGCTCACCATCACAGGTCCGAGGCAAAGCGGAAAAACCACCCTGTGCAAAAAAATATTTTCAGACAAACCATATGTCAATCTGGAATTTCCTGACACCCGACAATTTGCCATTGATGACCCGAGAAGTTTTTTAGCCCAATTTCCGGATGGTGCCGTGCTGGATGAAATTCAAAGAGCGCCGGATCTGGTTTCCTATATTCAACCCCTGGTAGATGAAAACCAGCGGGAAGGACAGTTTATTCTTACCGGCAGCCAGCAGTTTGAAATCAGTAATACCATCAACCAGTCGCTTGCAGGCCGGACTGCCCTGATAAAGCTGCTGCCTTTCTGCCTTGAAGAAATTCAATCGGGCTTTTCATTGCCTGCCATTGACCGCCTGCTGTATCAGGGCTTTTACCCGCGAATCTGGGATAAAGACCTGGAACCGAACCAGGCCCTTGGCAATTATTTTGAAACCTATGTTGAAAGAGATCTTCGGCAACTGACAACGATTAAAAATCTAAGTTTGTTTCAGCGTTTCATAAAACTTTGCGCCGGGCGTGTGGGGCAGCTTTTAAACATGAACAGCCTGGCCAATGATACCGGGATATCTCACACCACAGCCAGAAGCTGGCTCTCAATACTTGAAGCGAGCTATATCATATTTTTTCTGCAACCCTACCATGCAAATATTTCAAAACGGCTGGTCAAATCCCCTAAACTGTATTTTTACGATATCGGCCTGGCATCATATCTGTTAAACATCCAGAATGAAACGCAGATTACGCGGGATCCCCTTTACGGACATCTGTTTGAAAACATGGTAGTAGCTGAGGCCTTGAAGTATCGATTCAATCGTGGCAGACACAGCAATCTTAATTTTTACCGCGACAGCAAAGGCAATGAAGTTGATCTTTTACTTGTTAATGGCCCTGACATTTTTCCTGTTGAAATAAAAGCAGGCATGACCATTACACGAGATTATTTTAAAGGACTGAGGCATTTTACAGCACTGTTTAACGATAAGATGCCGGATGGCAGCGGTCTTGTATATGCTGGGAATGAATCTCAGAAAAGAGAAGATGTCTCAATTGAGCCATTCTATAATCTGGATCAGCTATTTTGTGAACGGGGTTAAGTCTACTCTTGATCCTTAGTGCAATTCCAACAATCAACATGCACCGGGTTTCACCGGTGATGTTGTCGTTACATTTCATCTTAACTTATAACAGTCCGGGAACAATATTGATTGTGCAATCTCCAATAAAAATTATAAAATATTTTGCTTTTTTATTGACAAACCCTAAGCCATCATACTAAAGATATGCAGAGTGCAACTAAATTTTAGTTGCACTCTATTTTGGACGATACATAATTTATGAGTAAAAAACGAAAGTTACTTGAACGGTTATTATCAAAGCCTAAAGACTTCACATGGTCTGATTTGTCTTCTCTTTTAAAGAAGCTTGGCTATAAAAAGCTTGAAGGAGATGGTTCTCGAGTTAAATTTTATCTTGAAAGCCCACGCAACCTGATAATGATCGACAAACCTCATCCTACAAAAATACTTAAAAATTACCAGGTATTGGATGTTATTAAAAATTTAAAACAAATAGGAGTTACCAATGGAAACGATTAAATACAAAGACTTCATTGGCTCTGTTGAAGTAAGCATCAAGGATAATTGTGTTCACGGCAAAATTCTTTTTATAAATGACTTGATTACCTATGAATCAGATACCCCGATTAACTTAAAAGCCAAATTTAAAGCTGCAGTTGATGATTATATCGACACTTGTAAAGAACTAAAAATTGAGCCTCTTAAGTCTTTTAATGGTTCCTTCAATATTAGAATTGAGCCTGAAAAACATCAAGAATTGGCACTTCATGCAGCACAAGAAGGGTTAACTATTAATAAAGTTGTAAACAAAGCTATCACTAACTATTTGGAACGATCTTCACAAGCTTCAGAGGTTCATAATCATCATACCATCAACATAGTGGTAGAAAAATCTTACAATGATTTAATCCCTGAAAACGTAGCTTTCCCAAAAGTCAATAATGATATTATTGAATTCGCACCAATAGCAAAAGCAAGAGCCAATTAAAGGAGTTAAAATTTTGAATATTTTTACTCAATCAAAGATAAAAAAGATAGCTTTGCAGAAGATTAAAGCGGAAAAATTGACCCCGCCATCAGAAGATTCTGCCCTTAAAATTGGCATTGGTGTTGGATTGCATTTCGATGATGAAAAAAAAGACTTGGGATATGAAGTTACATATAATTTAACCATTTCTTGTGAGGAAAACAAAAAAGAAAAACTCTGCAAATTAGATTATTCAACTAAGGTCACATATGAGATTGAAGGCAAATCAGAGGACATTAAAGATCAGTTCAGGAAAGAACATGTCTATTTTGTTAGAGAACTTTATAACATGACACGTGATGAATTAAATGACATTCTGTATAAAATGAAAGTCAGACTTCAGTTGCCTCTGAGCTTACCAGATGAGTTCATCCTCAATATGAAGGAAGTTGAAGACGAGTAATTTTGAAGTCCCCCTTAAAAAACAAAATCAAATATTATCACCTTTGAGCTTTTGAATTTAGAACTTGGGTAAAAAGGTTCCTTAACTTTCGAAGATTTTCTATGCTTTGAAATGTAACCAATCACTGGACGGGACCGCGAGCAGATCAGCCGCCTATTTCAAATGCCTTGGCGCGGCCCGTCAGTTCAATCGTTAACGAATTTCAAATAGAATGTGGAATACTTGTGATATATAATCCGGTGGGTTTAAAAAATATTAATTTATTCCTGCTGTAAACACCAACCATATTTCAATTGAGGAATTACGATGGTAGATTTTGGTAAATTAAGAACTAAAAAGAAAAAAACAAAACAACTTGACCCCACAGAAATTTTCCGCCGTTTACCAAAACCGCCAGGTATAAATGACCTTTACACAAGTCAAGCTGGGGTTCTTCAATCATGGTTTGAAACTCGATCCAATCAAGATGTAGTTTTAAAATTGCACACTGGGGGTGGGAAAACTTTAGTTGGGCTTCTGATTGCACAGTCTACACTTAATGAAACTGGTGAACCAGTATTGTATTTGTCACCAACTGTACAACTTGTGAATCAAACACTTGAAAAAGCAAAAGCTCATGGAATTTCAGCGGTAGCCTACGAAAGGGGTAGGCCATTGAATGATGATTTTGTTAATGGGAACGCCATAATGGTTGCTACCTATAAAGCGCTATTCCATGGTTTGAGTAAATTTGGAATCCGTGGCTCAGGGTATCCCCAAAAAGTAGCAGCAATCATACTTGATGATGCACATGCAGCGTTTTCAACTGTTCGCGAGTCTTTCACGCTCGATATATTAAAAAATAACGGAGATCGTTATGAGTGTTTAACTGAGCTATTTAGAAAAGCATTCAGAGACATAGATAAGTTGGGTTCATTTGATGATATAGTTTCGGGTGCTGAGTATGGAGTTTTAGAAGTCCCTTATTGGGCTTGGCATGAACAGCTTGACACCGTTCGAGAGCAAATTAAATCCGATGCTGACAGCTACCGTTTAATTTGGCCACTACTACGAGACAATCTCCATCTCTGCCACGCACTTATCAGCAAAGATGCTTTTACTATCACACCTATCCTCCCTTTGGTTAATGCCTTCCCTACCTTTGCTGAAGCACCTCGCCGCATTTATATGTCCGCTACAATTGCGGATGATAGTGAAATAATTCGTACATTTGATGCAAATCCAAAATCAGTTACAGAGGCTCTTACATCTCGCTCCTTAGCAGGGGTTAGTGAGAGAATGATTTTGATTCCGGATTTAATGCCATTTGATTTCAATGTGAATGAAGCAATAAAAAAATTGATTGACTGGACATCTGATAAAAAAAAGTTGGGAGCTGTTGTACTCACACCATCAGATAAAATTGCTTCTGACTGGAATGATGTAGCAACTGTGGCCAAAGGATCTGCTGACGTTGAAAGAATAGTAGAGGAATTGCAAACGGGAAAAACATTCGGCCCGGCTGTGTTCTCTAATAGATATGATGGGATTGATTTACCAGGTGACTCTTGTCGCCTACTCATCATGCACGGATTGCCCGCAGGAACTTCAACTTATGAGCTATACAGAGCCAGCGCCCTTTATAATGGTGCGACAATTATTAGAATGCTTGCACAACGTATTGAACAGGGAATTGGGCGAGGAGCGAGAGGCTCAGGCGATCACTGTGTTGTGATACTTTCAGGGGCTAATTTAGCTGCTTGGATTGCGAAAGATGCTAATTTTCGATTTCTAACTATTGCCACAAGAGCTCAATTAGAAATTGGTACTGAAGTTAGCAAAGAGGTAAAAGAGTTAAAGGATTTGGCCAAAACAATAGAACGAAGCTTTAACCGCGATACTGACTGGACTGAATATCATGCAGAAACACTTGCGGAGTTGGTAGATGAAGAAAGTCAAGGTGTTCAAAATTATGATCAAGCTGCAACAGAACGAAAAGCCATTAACCTCTGGCATGATGGTTATCACGAACAGGCAATTACAAAAATTGAAAAATTCTTAGCAATTGAAATTTAATAACTTGATTAAAATAATAATAGATATCAATTAGGTACAAAGTTATAGACATTTATCTGATAATATGAGATGGTTACGGTGCAATCTCAACTAATAATTTATGAGGCACCGTTTATGAAAGGAAAAAATATAACACCTGGTCCAAAACCATTATTACCATATCCTGCTAAAATTGAAAAATTTATCAAAGCTACTTATTTGAAACTGTCTGAAAAAGACAGACGAGCATATACTGCAATAGAAGCGCTAAAATTACCGAGAGGGGGTAAGGC
>WGCX01000111.1 GCA_015493575.1 Desulfobacteraceae bacterium
AGTTTTAACCTTGGAAAATATTTTGTGAACTTTGTAAAATGTTTATTATTTCCGATGCGGGTTAAGGAAAGGAAGAGGAATTAACTGCGGTAATGCACTGATAATAAAGGTTATATGTGTAAATAGAAATCATGATAAAAAAAATTATTTCAGGTGGACAGACAGGGGCTGACAGAGCAGCCCTTGATACAGCCATTAAATTCAATATCAACCATGGCGGGTGGATTCCGGAGGGCAGAAAAACTGAGGATGGTCCTCTTTCACAAAGATATAGGATGGATGAAATGCCAACGGACTCCTATCCGAAACGCACAAAACAGAATATAATCGATTCCCATGGAACAATAATAATATCAAGGGGAACCCTTACAGGAGGGTCTCTTTTAACACAGCAGCTTGCATCAAAGCTGAAAAAACCATGCTGCCATATAGATCTTTTTGAACTTGATGAATTTGGAGCTGCAATTGTGATAAATTCATTGATAGCTGATTATGATATTGAGATAATCAATGTTGCAGGGCCAAGGGCCGGGAAAGACCCGTTTATTTACAATTCAGTTAAAACGGTTCTTGAGACTGTTATTTACATGATGATTCTTGAGACGGAACCGGATGACCTTAAGTTTAATGATTTTCTTTTAATGGAAAGGAAAACGCCGAAACATATAAAAACCCTGGATCAGGCAGTTGCCTTTTTTGCAGACAACATGCATTTGAGGACAAAATCCTGCATTGCAAATTCAGACGGCAGAGATATTGCATCTCTCTATTTTGCCATGGCAGATTTTATAAAGGTAAAATCAGGGCTTGATGCAGGTAATACAGAACTTTTAAATTCCTGTGCCGGAAATCTTGGTTGTGATTCAATTGACGTTGATGATGCAGCTATGGTTATATTAAAGGAATTTAAGGCCTTTCTTGAAAAAAATTATGTTTTAAGGATTGCTGAATGATACCCATCAGAGACACCCTTTACTCAAAAAATGTACCTGTTGCCACCTCGCTGATCATTGGAATCAATATAATGGTTTTTCTGCTTCAGCCCTCAATGGGGCATGGTGAAAGACAGTTTGTATATATGTACGGACTTGTTCCTGCAAAATATACAGTGCAGCAATTCTCAGCCTGGTTTTCCTTAAGTAACAAGTTTTTTTCATTTATTTCATACATGTTTCTCCATGGCGGTTTCTGGCATATTCTCGGCAATATGTGGTTTTTATATATTTTCGGGGACAATGTAGAGGATTATTTCGGGTCATTGAGGTTTTTGGGATTTTATCTTTTATGCGGTATTGCTGCGGCTTTGTTTCATATTTTATTGAACCCGGTATCAAGGGTGCCGACAATCGGCGCAAGCGGAGCCATAGCAGGGGTTATGGGAGCTTATTTCATACTGCACCCAAGGGCAAAAATTTTAACCCTGATTCCCATTATTATCATCCCGTTTTTCTTTGAAATTCCAGCTTTCATATTTCTTGGATTCTGGTTTTTAATTCAGTTTTTTAATGCAGCTGGAACTAATGGTGGGGCAGCAGGCTCAGGTATCGCCTGGTGGGCACATGTGGGGGGGTTTATTTCAGGAATGGTGATGGTGAAGCTAAGCCATAAAGTTCCGGAAACCGGCGCCGGCACAATGCTGAAAACATTTACTGCAAAGAAAAAAACCCCGAAGCTGCAGCTGATCCATTCAAGAAAAGTTGATGATTCAGGTGATCTGTATGGTGAAATTGAAATTTCATCCATTGAGGCCTTAACAGGGACAAAGAAAATTGTTAATATTCCATGGGGGTTTTATAAAAATTTATACAGGGTGAATGTACCTTCAGGCGTTAACCAGGGTACGCTGCTCCGCCTTGCAGGTATGGGTAAAGCAAGGCATAATGGTGTCCGGGGTGATATGTATCTCAAGGTGAAGATCAAAAATGCCATTTAAAAGTATATTTAAATATTTTTTAATTACAGCAGTTTTTGTTTTTATGCTGATCATTGTCCTGATTCCCCATGTCCTGCCCCCTGTTTTTGATAAGATAATTTCAGACAGGGTAATCATGGAAACAGGGTTGAAAGATTTTCATATTCACATCCGCAGCATGGGGCTTTTGGGTACTGATATAGGCAAAATAAATATTGGCAGAACAGCTGATATTGATTCTGTTTATGTTGATTATAGCCCCGGCTCCCTTTTAAAAAAAAGAATAAATCAAATTAATATCTCAGGACTTGTCATAAGGGCAAAATTAAAGGATTCCCATATTGAATTTCCCGATCCTGACATCACCCGCCTGATTTTTCATGGGAAAACCGGTTCCATAAATTCCCGCGATTCCCGTGATTCCATGGATTCTAATGGTTCCATGGATTCCAATGGTTCAGAAGACTTACATGATAAAAACGTACATGTTAAAAAAAGCAGTTATGGTAAAAAGGATACGGATACTGACGCTGCTGACTCTGCTTGTGTTGATGCTGGTGCTGGTGTTGATGCTGCTCACGATGCTGCCACTGTAGCAGCTGCAATGGCAGCGCTTCCCAAAAAAATTGCAATCACAAATTCTTCCCTTGTCATCAAGATCAATCGTTATACTTTTATTATTCCTTTTAACCTGTCAGCTGAAATTAATGGAAAAGAAAAAATTATAAATGCCAAGGCTGCAGTTTTCCCATTTGGAGAAAAGATAAAAATAGTAATTGTGTCGGATTTTTCCGGTAAAATGAAACGCTTTGAAATACTGTCTGATTCTTTCAGCCTTGACCAGGCTGACAAATTGATTTCCATGTATGCTCCCGGGGTTAAATTAACCGGGAATGCAGCAATTCATATATTTAAATCCATAAACAAGGATCAGGACAGGCAAGCCTCAGTAAAAAATAATGCTGCATCATCAAATAATGTATCATCTGATAATGTATCATCTGATAATGTATCATCTGATGCTGTATCATCCTGGAAAATAAATATATCCCATATTGGTGTTGAATCACCTTTTAAAGCCAAAATTAAAAATTTTATTTCAAGTGTTAATTTAGGAGATCATTTTTATTCAACGTCAGGCTCCTGTTTAATATCAGATTTTTATCCTTTTTCCTCTTCTGCTTCTGATGCAGGTCCCTTTGAAAATGCCCCGGCATATCCCGTCGGAATTTTGTCTCCGGTAAAAATTATTTATTCCGGTGGATACAGAATAAAAAACAATAAAAAGAATCCATGGAATTTTTCATTAAAAGCTATGAATTCTGCTGCTTCTGAGGGACTTTTACTTGAATCCGGGCAGGGCAGGGCGATACATATAAAAAAGCCTTTTTTCAATTTAAACTTTAAAGGCAAAGCACTTAAGGCAAGGGGAATCATTTTTGGATCATGCCTGAATGGTGAGGGAAATTTCGGGAATATCAGGACCTCTTTTTCAAAATTCAACATGAATGGCAGATGCGATTTTGATTTCAGTGAAGCCGGAAATGGCCTTGATTTGAGGATGAATACAGGTCTTGATTCCATAAAATTTATAAGAGAAAAATTTTATTCAGATTTTTCAGGTTTGAAAATTTCAGGACGTCTGCACATCGGCAGCGATTTAACACCGGTATTAAAACTTGAACCATCCGTTTTAAATGCCGTGATAAAGGATAACAGCGCCGGAATCAGGATAAATAATATCAGTTTTAATATGCCCCTTGTTTTCCCATTTGCCGATAAAAGTCTTTATGGAGAAGAAAACAGGCCGGGGATTTTTTCAGCACAAAACATAATATTTAAAGGACAGGATTTCGGGAAGGTTTCGGGAAAAATTTTTCAGGCATCCCGGGGCTGCATCATAAAAGGAAATGCACTGATAACGGGATTATTCAAACCGGGTTATAAACCGCTTCCAATAGAGTTTATTGCGGACGGCAGAATTCTTAAAAAAGATAAAGGTATCAGCGCCGGTCTGAAATTTAACAGCAAAAAATTTCAACTTGCATCGGATATGATAAAACATGATTATCTTAAATCCGATTCAGATATTGATTTTCATTGTTCTACATCTTTGGCAGGGTTTGCAGAATTTAATAACAACAAACTCAAAACCGGATTAAACCTTGACATTAATGATGGTTTTTTGTCCTTTAAGGGAGAAAATTTCCGTGCGAACAACATTAAAACGTCCCTTGGGTTTGATGACCTTGTCAATTTAAGGAGCCGGCCGGCACAGACTTTAACCATTGATAGAATTTCAAGCAATGACATAAAAATTTCCAATGCCGTTGTAAAATACTCCATTGAATCAATTCACTCTGTTTTAATTGAGAATATTTCCTTTAACTGGTGCAACGGCAGGGTAACCACCGGTTCAATGCGGTTTTCTCCGGATAAAAATAATTATGACATGGTTTTCTACTGTGACAGACTGAAACTTGCCAGTATCCTGAATGAGGTGGGATCGTTCAAGGCAGATGGAGAGGGCAGTCTCAACGGAAGAATTCCCGTACACTATGAAAATGGCAGTTTGTCCTTTGATAATGGATTTTTATTTTCAACTCCGGGTCTTGGCGGTAAAATAAAAGTTACAGGAACAGAAACCCTGACAGCGGGAATTCCCATGAATTCACCTGCGTTTACGCAGATAGATCTTGCAAGGGAGGCATTGAAGAACTATAAATATAAATGGGCAAAGCTTTCTTTTAATACAAGTCACCATGATCTTCTTGTGAAGATGGAGTTTGACGGAAAACCTGCAAGAGTTCTTCCATTTGAATATAAAAAAAAACTTGGAAGATTTATAAGGGTTGATGTTACAAGTCCGGGATCACATTTTCAGGGTATGAAAATTGATGTGAATTTAAAGCTTCCCTTGAATAAATTTATGAAATTCACTGACATGCTTAACAAATTATTGTAAAAGGTCCTATATGACCGCCATGAGGCCGATTTTGGTTAATTCGGATCTGCCTTAGGATCGGAGATGAAATAAGTTGAACAGAAATAGCGCAGAATTCCGGCCCATGTACAAGGCGCATTAAAGGTTGCATACTCAACGTATTCGGCCTTTGATGCAACGAAGTAGATGGGCCGGAAGGCAAGCAATCTCGTTCAACTTATAAAATTTTCGATCCTTAAAGGATCAAAGATTCTGGAAAATTATGAAAATGGCATGATGTCGCCCCCGGCAACCAGTCGATCCAGTCAAGGGACCGTCGGCGGCCCTTTTGTCCTGCCGGTCTAAAGCGCAGGAACTGCGGTCAAATATGTCCTCAAACAGCCTGCGCTTCTTAACGCCCGGCAGGACAAAAGGGCTGATCGCCTTTGGGTCCTGATGGACTGGATCGACCGGTAGCCGGGGGCTTACGCTGTCGACATGTTGAGCAGTATTTTCATATAACCGCCATGAGGCAGATCTGGATTGGCCATGATTTGCCTCAAAGAATTAAAGATTTTGATAAACAATGAAAGTTACACGTTGTTTCACAAAGACTTTTTTATAAACGGCCATGAGGCCGAGCTGAACTGCGTTACAGTGCCTCACAACAAAGGTAAAAAGAGCATTTATACTTTGTCAAAAGTACGCTCTTTCTTATAAAAAAAATGACAAAAAGACAGAGAGACAAACAAATAAACAAAAATACATTAGGATCGGAGATGAAATAAGTTGAACAGAAATAGCGCAGAATTCTTACCCCATGTACAAGGCGCATTAAAGGTTGCATACTCAACGTATTCGGCATTTGATGCAACGAAGTAGATGGGGTAGGAAGACAAGCAATCTCGTTCAACTTATAAAATTTTCGATTCTTAAAACAGATGGTGTTTTAGTATTTCAGGGAGAATGATAAATGGAAGATAATTTAAAAGACAGTGAATCCGAAAATAGAGAATCCGAAAATAGAGAAGCCGAAGATAGAGAATCCACAGATCAGGAAGAAGAAAATTTTGCGGATTTACTGGAATCCTATGGATCAAAAATAAGCGATGATATTCATACCGGAGATAAGATTGAAGGTAAAATAATCTCCATTGGTGAAAAGCATGTCTATATCGATACCGGGTCAAAAAGTGACGGTGTTGTTGACAAGGATGAATTAAAAAATGATAAAGATGAGTTTACCTATAAAGAAGGAGATCATGTAACCCTTTTTGTAGTGTCTTTAAATGAAAGCGAAATTATTCTTTCCAGGGCTCTTTCAGGGGCAGGCAGTGTCTCCATGTTAGAGGATGCTTCCCACAGCAGAACCCCTGTGGAGGGAAAGGTGGCATCTGTTATAAAGGGTGGATTCAATGTTGAAATCATGGGGAAAAGAGCGTTCTGTCCGGTGAGCCAGATCGATATTAAATATGTTGAAGAAATGGACGAATATGTCGGCAGGACATTTAATTTTATTATTACACGCTTTTCAGAGGGGGGAAAAAATATAGTTGTTTCAAGGCGTGATCTTCTTGAAGCACAGTTAAAGGAGAAAAGAGAGCAGTTTTTCAGTCAGGCTGCAGAAGGTGATATTGTAAAGGGACGTGTGACAAAACTTATGCCATACGGTGCTTTTATTGAAATTGCTCCAGGAGTTGAGGGCATGGCCCATATTTCCGAGTTGAGCTGGTCAAGGCTTGAAACTCCCGGTGAAGCGGTGAGTGTGGATGATATTGTAAATGTAAAGATCCTTAAAATAGAAAGAAAAAAGGACTCTGAAATACCGAAATTATCTCTTTCCATGAAGCACACTTCTTCCGACCCATGGGATCTTGCGGAAAACACCATACATGCAGGAGACCAGTTTACCGGTAAGGTGGTAAGGCTTGCACCTTTTGGAGCTTTTGTCGAATTGACTCCAGGGGTGGACGGTCTTGTCCATTTAAGTGAGATGTCCTATACAAAAAGAGTGCTTAAAGCCGAGGATGTGGTGTCACAGGGGGAGATGATCCAGGTTGTGGTAAAGTCAGTGGATCCTGAGAAAAAACGTATTTCTCTGAGCATGAAGGATGCACATGGAGATCCGTGGACAGGTGCATCAAAAAAATATATCCCGGGTTCCCTGATCGATGTAATTATTGAGAAAAAAGAAAAATTCGGGTTATTTGCGGAGGTAGAACTTGGAATTACAGGGCTTATACCTTCCTCTTCCGTTGCAAAATCTTCCAGGGCATCGGTTTTCAACAGCCTTAAGCCAGGTGATTCCATTGGCGTAATGGTTGAAAAAACAGATGAGGAACAGAGAAGAATAACCCTTGTGCCGCCGGATCTCAAAGAGGGAGACGACTGGAAACAATTTGCAGAATCTGCAAAGCCAGTAAAGAGTTCCATGGGTGATATGGGAAGTATTTTAATGGATGCTTTAAAAAAGAAAAAATAATTGATATTTTTTTTAATTAATACCTGCATTTGTTACAGGAGGAATGATCATGCTGAACAGAATAATTTTATTGTTTTCGATCATTGTCTGTTTTTTTATAACAGGCTGCAGTACCAGCCATAAAATCCAGGTGGCTCCGGTGGAGATAAAACCGATACATATAACCATCGATGTTAACGTAAAAGTGGACAGGGCTCTGGATAATTTTTTTGGCGATCTTGACAATGCTGCAGATAAAATAAAAGAATAATTAAGGAGGCTGTGATGAATAAAAGAAATTTTTTTGTGATGGGTTTTGCTGCATTTGTCTGTTCCGTTATTTTGACCCAGACTTGTTTTGCAGGAAATATCAGACAGATCAAGCAGAGGATGAAGCAGAGACTGCCTGTTATTGTAAAGATGAAACACCAGGGTATTATCGGTGAAAATTCAAGTGGTTATCTTGAATTTGTTACAAACAGAAAAATCAATGTAAATGTTGTTAAAGAAGAAAATAAAGACAGGAAAATGGTCTATTCAATGATTGCATCCCAGCAGGGGGTCAGCATACAGAAGGTTGAAAATTTACGGGCACTGCAAATTGTAAGAAAGGCAGGAAAGGGAGATTATTTAAAGAGAAAAAATGGCACATGGTATAGAAAGTAGGGGAAAAAATTTGTTTTGAGGCGGTTGGTATTTTGAGGCGGTTGGTGCTGATATAACGCTACCCCCATGGAATGATTACAGGGCAGAGCCTATCTGCCTGCCCTGTAAGAGAATGGAGTGCTGGCCGAATAATTACGAATATTTACAATCAATACCTGTAATAATCAGGTTTAAAAGGACCGTTCACCGGTACTCCGATATAGTCTGCCTGCACCTGATTTAATTTTGTAAGCTTTGCCCCGAGAATATCAAGATGAAGTCTTGCAACCTCTTCGTCAAGTTCCTTTGGAAGGGTATATACCTTTTTCTCAAGTTTTTCTTTTGCAAGTTTTATCTGGGCAAGGCATTGATTTGTAAAGCTGTTACTCATTACAAAACTTGGATGACCCGTTGCACATCCAAGATTGACAAGCCTGCCTTCTGCAAGCACAATAACAGATTTTCCCGATGTAAGTGTCCATTTGTCCACCTGGGGTTTGATGGTGGTCTTCACGAAATCGGGATTATCATCAAGATAGCTCATTTCAATTTCATTATCAAAGTGGCCTATATTGCAGATAATTGATTCATCCCTCATCATCTCAATGTGACGACCCTTTATTACCTGGTAGTTTCCCGTTGCAGTGACAAAAATATCACCAAGGGGTGCTGCCTCTTCCATGGTCATCACCTGGAATCCTTCCATCACGGCCTGGAGCGCACAAATGGGATCTATCTCCGTTATAATCACCCTTGCCCCGAAACCCTTCATGGAAGCAGCACATCCTTTGCCCACATCACCATAGCCTGCAATGACAACAACCTTGCCTGCTATCATCACATCCGTTGCCCTTTTGATACCGTCTGCAAGGGATTCCCTGCATCCGTAGAGATTGTCGAATTTTGATTTTGTCACGGAATCATTGACATTTATGGCCGGGAAGAGCAGTTTTTTTTCAGCTGCAAGGTGGTATAACCTGTGAACACCGGTTGTGGTTTCTTCGGATACTCCTCTTATATTTTCTGCAATTTTTGTCCAGTGTTCCGGATTTTTCTCATAGGATTTTTTTAATCTCTGCATGAGAAATTTTTCATCTGCGCTTCCGGTTTTTTCATCAAATAAGGCCGGATTATTCTCAACTTTTACCCCCTGGTGAACAAACAGGGTTGCATCCCCTCCATCATCAACGATGAGATCAGGTCCTGATCCGTCGGGCCATGTTAAAGCCTGTTCAGTGCACCACCAGAATTCCTCAAGGCTCTCCCCCTTCCATGCAAAAACAGCAGCTGTTTTTTTGTCTGCAATGGCGCCTGCTGCATGGTCCTGGGTGGAGAATATGTTGCAGCTTGCCCATCTGATATCAGCCCCGAGTTCATATAAAGTATCTATGAGCATGGCCGTCTGGATTGTCATGTGAAGACTTCCCGTTATTTTAAGGCCTTTAAGGGGTTTTTCCCTGCCGTATTTTTTCCTTACCGCCATAAGCCCCGGCATCTCTTTTTCAGATAGCTGCATATCCTTGTGCCCGTCGGATGCAAGGGAAATATCTTTAACTTTATAGTCAAGATCAAGGTCAAGTTCCATGAATGAAGAATCGGTATTCATGTCAGTCATAATTGGTGTACTCCTTTTTCTGTTTATAATCCTGCTTTTTCCTTTATTTCATCTGCCTTGTCAGTGTACTCCCAGGTAAAATCAGGATCTTTTCGTCCAAAATGACCGTATGCTGAAGTTTTCCTGTAAATGGGGCGTAAAAGGTCAAGGGTCTCAATGATTGCAGCGGGCCTTAAATCAAAGCTTGATTTGACAATTTCAATTGCCTGTTCTTCAGGTATTTTACCGGTTCCCATGAAATCAACCAAAAGAGATACAGGCTCGGCCACGCCTATTGCATAGGCCACCTGGATTTCACATTTATTTGCAAGTCCTGCTGCAACAAGGTTTTTTGCAATATATCTGCCCATGTAG
>WGCX01000112.1 GCA_015493575.1 Desulfobacteraceae bacterium
CAGCAATAGACATTGTCCATTCATTGACATTCTGTTCAAGTCCAAAAAATCCTGCTTCTGTAGCTGTTGTTTGATCAACGGGCTGGATGGCAGAATCTGCAGGACTGTTTTCCTTTAATATTTTACTTCCGCCGGCTTGAACTGCGTACCACCACTGTCCCATTGAGGGAAGAGATTTTCCATAAAAGTTCGCATATGCAAGAGCTCCCACAGGCGTTACACGCACAACGGGTTTTGACACATCATCGGGGTTAATGATGAATTTATTGTCTTTGAACATGATCGGTTCATAACCTTCCCGAACTTCTCCAAGCAAAAGCAATAACCTCCCATTTCGTAAAACTGTTTTGTTTTTCACTTTAATACCGTCAACTTCATTGAGAAAACGTACATAAAGATAATTTGTGATTTTTGTCCTGTCCATATAGAAAGTCTTTACAGAAACAATTTTTTCTTTCTGTTTCCCCCCGGGTAATGTGGTGTCATCAAAGTGTATGGATGCCCTGCCTCCTTTTAACAGGATCATGGTCATATTGTCGCTGGCAAACAATTTATCCGGAAGCCGGCTTTTTTTATCAGCAACGGGAAGGCTCGTAGGCCGGGGCTTTTTAAATTTAAATTCAGTAATGACAAAGGGGGTTACCTCAGGGATTTTTATTCCCGGATGTTTTTCAAGGTGATTGTTTCCTATAAGTGTTTTTCCTGGAAAATAATGAATCTTAACGGCACCTGCAAAAATGAAAATTACCACAATTCCGGCAACTAAGAGATATCTCCAATATTTATGGCCATGAATTGTTTCATTTTTTTTAAAAGTGGTGTTATCATCAAAATCCATGACAAGTTCTTTTAAAGAATCATGTAAAATTTTTACAGAAGGGATTCTTTTATTGCGATCCTGCTCAGTGGCCTGGTGGATAATTCTGTGAAGGGCTTTAAAAAATAGTGTCTCCGGTTCATTCAGGGAAACACTGGAGAATGGTTTGTTCTTTTCTTTTTTGATTTTGCCTTCAATCACTTCATAAAGAATTTTACCAAGGGCATATACATCAACACGTGCATCTGTTAAAGCCAGGTCCATAAACTGTTCTTCGGGCATATAATTGATTGTTCCAAGCATATGATGGTCCCGGGTCACATTATCCATGTGATAGCCGCCTGCAATTCCAAAATCCATAATTTTGGGAGGCCCATCAAAAATAAGAACATTCTCGGGCTTCATGTCCCGATGCACAATTCCATTGTCGTGCACTGTTTTCATACCATCAAGTATTGGAAAGAAATATTTTTTCAGCCATTTTTTTACTTTTATTTCGTCGTGACCAAAACCATTTTCCGGCATTTTCTGGCGCAGGGTCTGGCCTGGAATATATTCCATCACAATATAATCCAGTTCCATGCCGTCAATTTCCATTTTGTCAAAATCATAGACCTGAAGAATATTAGGGTGCTGCATTCTGGCCATTAAATGCACTTCTCTGCGGAAACGCATGATTTCAGAAGTTATTTCTTCTTCATCGTCTTCCAGGCTTTTGATAAATTCCCGGGACATGATCTTAAGTGCTACCTGGCGGTCTAAATTCAGCTGTTTTGCAAGGTAAACTTCGCCCTTGCCTCCCTTTGCAATAAAGTTAAGTATTTCCCATTTATCGTTAATGGTCATACCTTCTTCAAGGAGGCAGGTGGGATCAGTTGATTCAGATTTATTGCTGGTCATATTAATCCTGGATTCAGTGAATTTATAAGATCTGATTTCTTTTTTATTTAATATGCATTTTTCCAATTTTGTTCAACATTTTTGTGCGCAGCTCAATCATCTTTTTTTCGATTTTTGCCAGATCCCCGGGAGTTGTGTTGTGTTTGCGCATGGCATCCCTGTAGGTAAAGCGCAATTCCATCATCTGTTTGCGAAGTTTTGTGGTGTGATTCATAAAATTTTTCTGCTGGTCAGGTGTCATGCGATTCATCATGGCACCTCCCATCATGCCGCCACGACCCATATTCCCCCACCAGTTACCGCGATAACCACCCTGATATCCGCCTACCATACCGCCCATCATGCCGCCGCCGCCGCCCATTATACCGCCGCCGTCGTTTTTCATGCCTCCCTGCCCCATATTTTTCCGGTACATCTCTTTCTGCTGCATATTACCCTGGTACATGCCTTTGTGGCTCATAACATTATAACCATGCATTTTCTGCTGTGTTAATGTTGCACCGCTGGTATGTGCAAATGCAATACCTGCAAGAAAGCCGATTGTAATGATTGATGCTGCCATGGTTTTTATTATTTCTTTTTTCATTGTTCTACCTCCTGTTTAATTGGTTTGTTCAGTTTAATTTTTTAGTTGGTATTAAAATATCCGGGGTAAATATTCGGCCAGCACTTTTATCTTCACCTATTTTGGCTTTCACAATAGCATTAGTATGCTTTTACAGCCCCAAATAGGCGAATATGAAGTACTTCCCAAAATTTACATGATAAGATCAAATATTTACCATCCGGGATGTTAGAAATTTGAAATCTGAAACTTGTAACTTTATCATTGACGCCCTTGCTAAAAATACACAGCAAAAAATGTGCCAGGATAGCGGCAATAATGTTAAAAGACTTTTTTTCGATCCTTAATGGCCTGGGTTATTTTCTTCATTGTAAAATGATACAGCCTGCGGCACGCGTTTTGCTTTGTTTTCTATGTAATTGGGACATGATAAAGCGATAAAGTAAATTATGCCCGTGAAAAATGGAATCGATTAATTGCAGATACTCAAGATACTTGAAAAGACTATCATACACAGAATCTGCATCATCATATGTAATAAGGAGAATATCATGACAACTCAAACCATCTCACTGCCTGTTGCAGGTATGCACTGCGCCAATTGTGCAGCCAATATTGATAAAATGCTTGGAAAGCTTGAAGGGGTTGAAGAATCCAATGTGAATTTTGCATCGGAACAGGCAGTTGTGTCCTTTGATCCTGACCTTCTTTCCGTTTCTGAACTTACTGCTAAAATTCATGACCTCGGCTATAAGGTTGCTGCTGTAAAAAAGGAGATACCAGTAACGGGCATGAGCTGCGCCAATTGTGCTTTAAATATTGAAAAAACCGTAAATAAGCTGACAGGAGTAAGTCTTGCATCGATCAATTTTGCTTCGGAAAGACTTTCTGTGGAATTTTTACCCTCCATTGTATCTTTTGATGAGATTATTTCAGCCATCAGGAAAATCGGATATGATGTTATCATTCCAACGGGTGAAACAGAAGAGGAGGATACCGGGGAAATTGCAAGAAATGCTGAAATCAGAAACCAGACCATTAAATTGATTGTCGGGATCATTTTTGTCCTGCCCCTGTTCGGTTTGAGCATGTCACGGGATTTTAACCTTATCGGACAGTGGAGCCATGCTTCCTGGATGAACTGGCTGTTTTTCCTGCTTGCAACTCCTGTACAGTTTTATACGGGGTGGGATTATTACGTGGGGGCGTTTAAAAGTCTTAGAAACAAAACCACAAACATGGACGTTCTCATTGTCATGGGTTCATCCGTAGCATATTTTTATTCCATTGCGGTCCTGCTGTTTCCAGTACTTGGCAGCCATGTGTATTTTGAGACATCCGCCGTGATTATCACCCTGATCAAGTTTGGTAAACTGCTTGAAGCAAGGACAAAGGGTAAAACCGGCGGGGCCATAAAAAAACTGATCGGCCTTGTACCCAAAACCGCCACCATACTTGAAAATGAACTTGAAAAGCAGGTGCCTATTTCTGCAGTAAAAGAGGGTGATATTGTGGTTATCCGTCCCGGCGAGAGAATTCCCGTTGATGGTGTTGTAATGGAGGGCATATCCTCCGTTGATGAATCCATGCTCACAGGTGAGCCCCTGCCCGTTGATAAAAAGGAAAAAGACGTGGTCACAGGAGGGACAGTCAACGGCCAGGGTCTTTTAAAATTTAAGGCCACAAGGGTGGGGAAAAATACAGCCCTTGCACAGAACATAAAGCTCGTCCAAGAGGCACAGGGCAGTAAAGCACCCATACAGGCGCTTGCAGACCGTGTATCATCGTTTTTCGTGCCTGCTGTTATTCTTTCGGCTGTTATTACATTTTTCATATGGTGGGGCATTGAAGGGGAATTTGTCCCTGCAATGATAAGAATGGTAGCGGTTCTTGTGATTGCATGCCCCTGTGCCTTAGGTCTTGCAACTCCCACCGCCATCATGGCAGGAACCGGGAAAGGCGCTGAAAACGGAATACTTTTCAAGAGAAGTGATGCGCTTGAAAATGCAGCAAAGCTTAAAACAATTGTCCTTGATAAAACCGGGACCATCACCATGGGGAAACCTTCGGTGATGGATATAGTTCCTCTTTATCAGGGCATTACCCGTGATTTTGTCGCCCTTTATGCAGCCTCGCTTGAAAAAGGATCGGAACATCCCATTGGAAGATCAATTGTCTCACATGTTGAGAAAATGGAAACAGAAATGAAACTTATGGATCCTGCAAATTTTAAAGCTGTTTCAGGATTTGGCGTGGAAGCTGAAATAAATGGTAAAATGTATAAATTCGGAAAACCCGGATGGTTTTTAAAAGATGCCTATGATTTTAAAAGCTCAGATCTTAAAAATTCTGCACTTAAAGATGAAGATAAAGATATTGATGAAATCGTTTCTTCCCTGCAGAACCGGGGTAGAACTGTAATGCTGCTTGCCGATGAAGAAAATATTTTAGGTCTTGTTTCCGTTGCCGATGCCGTGAAACCGGAATCTGCCGAAGCGATTAAAAACCTGCATGATGAGAGAATCAAGGTTGTCATGCTCACAGGGGACAATATCCAGACGGCAAATGCCATTGCAAAAGAGGTTAATGTGGATCAGGTGGTGGCTGAAGTTCAGCCCGAAGAAAAAGCAAAACAGATTAAAATCCTTCAAGAAAATAATGATCTTGTCGGCATGGTCGGGGATGGTATTAATGATGCACCGGCCCTTGCCCAGGCTGATATCGGCATGGCAATCGGGACAGGCACAGATGTTGCCATAGAAGCCGGGGATGTTATTCTTTCAAGCGGAAGCCTTACAGGTATTCCCAAAGCCATAAAGATCAGCAGGAAAACAATGGGAACAATCAGGCAGAACCTGTTTCTTGCCTTTATTTATAATATTGTGTTAATTCCCGTTGCCGCAGGAATTCTTGCTCCCTTTGCCGTTTTTCCCGATTTTTTAAGGCATTTAAATCCCATACTTGCCGCTTTTGCCATGGCTGCAAGCAGTATATCCGTTGTAACGAACAGTTTGAGGCTGTACAACGCCAGGATAGAACTGCCTCATTTTTAACCACCCTGGTTTATTATTATACACTTTTTTTGTTTAAAATATATCCATTTTGATAAATATTTGATTTCAACCTGAGATTAAAAAGGCATAATACCTGTAGTTCCAAGTACTTGTCATGTTATTTGCCATGTCAGGCATAATTATTGATATGTTTATTGTCAGGGGGCATAAGGACTGAAGGTTTAGAAAGTCAAGGTTATCGTCAGCTCCACAGGTTCCCGGTTGTCCACAGGTTGATACAATATATTTTAAACATTTTTAAATGAAAGGAGTACAAAATGAAAAAGCTCAATACAGGAAAAACAAAACTTTTTACATCGATACTGTTTGCATTCATCGTTCTTATTGCAGGAATTTTTACCACACAGGCGTTTGCCCAGGGAGTTGAAGGAGTTTACATGGGACGTGACGGCTATAAAGGCAATGAAAATTTTGGCATTGACAGAGGCGGCGGTCACATGGGGCGCGGTATGATGTATGGCAATTCCATGGGATATGGCTTGGGGGATAATTATTATATGATGGAAAACCTTTCTGCCGAAAACCAGAAAAAAATGATGAATATTATGAATAAGTTTTTTTCTTCCACAAGGGAGATAAAAAAACAGAGTTATCAAAAACAACTTGAACTTAACGGAGAATATGCAAGGAACAACAGGGATAATGCAAAAATTAATGCCCTTAAAAAAGAATTGGCCAACCTTTATTCCCGATTTGAAAAAGAAAGGGTCAAGACTATGACTGCCATGCAGAAACTGTTTCTGGAAAACAATGGCTGATGGCGTTATGAATTTCGGGAAAGTGAGAGCCGCCTCATGGCAGTTATATGAAAAAACAGGAGGTACATATCATGACATCAAAAGCAATGATACATACAAGGGGTATAGTAACGGGGATTGACAAAAATGGTGATGCAATGGTGATTATGAATCGCAAAAATGCCTGCGGTGATGGCGGATGCGGTTCAGCCACAACCAATAATTGTAAATCATGCCTGTCAGGAGCAAAAATCCAGGCAAGGGCCTTAAATCCCCATCACGCTGAAAAAGGCGATATAGTGGCTGTCAGTTTCAGTACTTCAAAAATTCTTAAAGGGGCAGCAGCATTGTACCTGATTCCCGTTGCAGGGGTGTTGACAGGCGCTTTTGCCGGAGCAGGTTTGCATAAAATTTTATCTTTAAGTGAAACAAGTGCTTCACTGATTGCAGGATTCATAGGGCTTGCACTTGGTTTTTACATCGTAAGGTTGATTTCAGCACGTATGAGTACAGATGAGGGTATGACACCTGCAATCAGTAAAATTATAAGTTCAAAATCCGATAAACAGTCCGGAGCTGGAACAACAATGGGAAATTCTAAAATTCAAACCTGCACTGAATGCCATTAGCAGGAAGCAAGGTGAATCCAATGAATAAAACAATAAAAACAGGTATGTTCTCTATATTTGCAGCCCTTGTACCGTTGATTTATGTCAGGGATATGGTGTCTGCCGGATGGATGAACAATGGAAATGGATATTCAGGCGGCAACATGATGGGAACAGGGTATGGCAATATGATGGGGCAGGGCTATATGGGGTGGTTTATGATTATATTCTGGGGATTATTGCTCATTGCTGTGATTTTTCTTGTACGCTGGATAATAAATCTGCCTGAAAAGGAGAAAACCGTGCATAAAATTGGAAAAGCCCCGCTGGATATTTTACAGGAACGCCTTGCAAGGGGAGAAATTGATATCAATGAATTCCGTGAAAAAAAACAATTGATCTCCAAAGCTTCCTGACAATACCCGGTAATTTCGGTTTTGAAGTGTTTCAATCCATACTTGTTGAGTGCTCACATGCAGGCAATGGTAATTTTTGCAATAACTTGCTTTGATTATCCATTAAGTGTAAACAAAGTAGTAAATATTTTGTGGGCACCCCATCTTCACCAAAGCACAGTTTTTTAGAAGTGGATGTAAAACCGATTCTTATACTTCAAGGTGCTTTTCAAAAGTTTTAGACAGGGAAAAGCAGGCAAAGCATTGAAGCAACATAGAAGGAACATAGAAGAAACATAGAAAAAGCAGGGAAGAAAGCTGTAAAATCAAAACCCGAAAAAAACTGATACAGGTGATATTATGACGGAAATAGAAAATTTGTCCTATAAGGCACTCGTTGTTGAAGAGACAGGGAAAAAAGAATTTACCCGTACATTGAAAACCGCATTTACAAAGGACCTTCCGGACGGAGATGTCCTGATACGTGTTAATTATTCCTCTTTAAATTATAAGGATGCCCTGTCTGCCACTGGGAATCGCGGTGTAACAAAAAAATATCCGCATACTCCGGGAATAGATGCCGCAGGAGTCGTTGTGCAAAGCGATTCCGATCTGTTTAAAAAAGGAGAAAAAGTCGTTGTTACAAGCTATGACCTTGGCATGAACACTTCCGGAGGATTTGGCCAGTATATACGTGTACCTGCAGACTGGGTGGTAAAACTTCCGGAAGGACTTGATTTAAAGCAGAGCATGGTTTTTGGGACTGCAGGGTTTACAGCTGGTATGTCAG
>WGCX01000113.1 GCA_015493575.1 Desulfobacteraceae bacterium
GATCGCAAATATTTTAATTTAAATTGACATAATTAATACTAATTAAAGAAAATTATTGAATGGAGATGCCAAATGAAAAAAATTAAATTATTTTTGGGATTTATCGTCTTAGTACTCATTGGACTTGTGATTTATCAAAACTGGCCTTTTTTCTCTGAGGAACCTGCTCTTAACTTAGATCTGTTTTTAAAGTCCTGGCACTGGACAACATCTGGTATCAACAACATTGCATACTGGGGCGGATGTTTTGTAATAGGTCTGATCATAAGCGGTTTTCTCGGTATCTCTTCGAAACTAAAATCTAAAAAAACCATAAAAGCATTAAATTCCACCATTGAATCACACCTTAAAATGATATCTTCTTTAAAAAATGAGCTGGAAGCTTTCAGAAATGATCCTTACAAGCAAACTCCGGATCAAGTGGAAACCCAGGACAAAGAGGAGACTGCCTGATACGGATAATAATTTATATTTTTTGTTATGACCTGCCAAAAAAATACCCCCATGATGGATCAATATTTTTCTATAAAGGAAAAATATCCCGATGCAATCCTCTTTTACAGAATGGGGGATTTTTATGAAATGTTCCACGATGATGCGGAAAAAGCCGCTGATATTCTTGGAATAACGCTTACCTCAAGAAATAAGAACAAGGACAATCCAGTCCCCTTGTGTGGGGTGCCTTTTCGGGCTGCAGATACATATATTGCCAAACTCATTAAACATGGTTTGAAAGTTGCAGTATGCGAACAGATCGAAGACCCGGCCCTTGCAAAGGGCCTTGTCAAAAGAGATGTGGTAAGAGTTATAACTCCCGGAATGATTCTCAATGAAGAGCTGTTAGACAACAAATCCAATAATTTTCTTGTTGCCATGTGTATTACGGGCTCATTTGCCGGACTGTCGTTCCTTGATATTTCCACGGGACTGTTTCGCACAACGGAAATAAAATTAAATAATGGAAAAATTCCTTCTTCTCTCATGGAAGAAGCACTGCGCCTTGATGCAAAAGAATTACTTCTTCCATCTTCCTTTGAAAAAAATCCAGCCTGTAATTATATTAAAAAAATATTTCAAAATGTTCAGATCACCTGGCTTGGCAGGAATGCATTCAATTTTTCAGAATCAAAACAGAGACTGATTGAAGCATTTGGCACAAGAAGTCTTGAAGGCTTCGGATGTGAAACCTTAAGCGCAGGAATTTCTGCTGCCGGGGCTGTGATGTTTTATGTCAGAGAAACCCAGCTTCAGGATACAGGTCATATTCTATCTCTGAAGAAATATGAGCTTGATAATTACCTGATTATTGATAATAAATCCTGCAGAAATCTTGAACTTTTAAGAGACCTTCAGACCGGTGATAAAAAAGGAACACTTTTAAGCGTATTAGATAAAACAATGACCTCAATGGGAGGAAGACTGCTTAAAACATGGATAAGATATCCGCTTGTGGACAGGAAAGAGATTGAGAAACGGCTCATTGCTGTTGCAGATGCGAAAAAAAAGCCCATGGAAAGAAAAACATTTAGAAATCATCTTAAATCCATACACGATATTGAACGTCTTGGCAGCAAAATATCCATGGGTCATGGAAATGCAAGAGACCTTACTGCGCTGAAAAATTCCCTTTTCAGGCTTCCCGATATTTTCCCATTGTTAAGTAAATTTTCTTCTCCCATGTTAACAGACGCCTATTTAAAGGAAAAGGAAAAAATTATTGAAGAGCTTGTTGAACTTTCACAATTAATTCATCGGTCAATCAGGGAGGACGCTCCAAATCTCCTTAATGAAGGAGGTATAATTAAAGATGGGTTCAACAGTGAACTTGATGAAATTTTTGCAATAGCAAGAAACGGAAGAGCCTGGATAGCAAAAAAAGGGGCTGAGGAAAAAGAAAAAACAGGTTTAAGCTCCCTGAAAATAAAATTCAACAAGGTTTTTGGATATTTCATAGAGGTTTCAAAGGCACAGGCAGTCTCAGTTCCTGAACATTATATCAAGAAACAAACACTTGTAAATGCCGAAAGATTTATTACAGACGAATTAAAAGAGGTTGAATCAAAGGTGCTGAATGCCCAGGAACAAAGGGCTGCACTGGAATATTCTATTTTCTGTGATATAAGAGAAACAACTGCAGGGAAAATATCCTCAATTTTTAAAATCGCCCGTTTTTTTGCCATTGCTGATGTAATTTTATGTCTTGCAGAAGTTGCAGATGAAAATAACTATACTGAACCAAAGTTCAATGAAAAAGGAAAAATCGTAATTGACCAGGGCAGGCACCCTGTGGTTGAAAAAATGACAGCAGGGGAAAGATATGTGCCAAACTGTATAGAACTTGACAACGAAAAAAATCAGGTTCTTATTATTACCGGACCTAATATGGCAGGAAAATCAACGGTTCTGCGCCAGGTTGCCCTTAGCGTGCTGATGGCACATATGGGGTCATTTGTCCCGGCGGACAAAGCCTCTGTCTGCATCACAGACCGAATATTTACAAGGGTTGGAGCCCTTGATAACCTGTCCCAGGGGCAGAGTACATTTATGGTGGAAATGGAGGAGACAGCCAATATTGTAAATAATGTAAAAAATAACAGTCTGGTTATCCTTGATGAAATAGGCAGGGGGACAAGCACCTTTGACGGCATGAGTATCGCCTGGGCAGTGGTTGAATTTCTCCATGATTTTGCCGGAAAAGGAGTTAAAACGCTTTTTGCCACCCATTACCATGAACTGACACAACTTGAGAACATGAAATCCAGAGTAAAAAATTTTAATATCGCCGTAAAGGAATTTAAAGATAATATCATCTTTTTAAGGACCCTTGTTAAAGGCGGGACAAATAAAAGTTATGGAATCCAGGTGGCACGTCTTGCAGGGGTTCCTGAAAAAATTATTGAAAGGGCAAAGCAGATTTTATTCCATGTGGAACAACATGCAAAAGCACCTGAAACACCGGATAAAGATGAACTTGACAAATTGACATCATCAAACAGAATAATTTCTGACACAGAAAACCAAATGG
>WGCX01000114.1 GCA_015493575.1 Desulfobacteraceae bacterium
CTTTTCTTATTCGTTGTTATCAAACAGTAAATATATGTTAATCTCAAAAGTTAAGATAATGACAATAAGGAAAGCCTGACCCTCTCAAATCTTTAATGTCTAATAAAAACTTGATAATCGAGTAATAAGTGCCACGAGGCAGATCCGGATTCTCTCAATAGCAGGATTCCTTGAATATTTCCTCTGTTCATGCTAAAACCCGGTGAATTTGTTGATAAGCCAAATTTCTAATTTGTTTTTGATTTAAAAAGCAGTTAGGGCAAATGTATAATCTCCGGTAAAGGGGCAAAAATGGGAATAAAGTGGAATATGTAATTTATGAAAATTTTTTTTAGAAAAAAACTGAGCACAAGAGAAAAAAAACTTTTAAGGCTGATCGCTTCTCATTGGAAAAGGTTAGTTGCAGCTGCTTTATGCATGATAGTTGTAGCTGCTGCCACATCAGTTTCCGCCTATCTTGTTAAACCCATGTTAGATGATATTTTTATTCATAGAGATAAAACCAAGCTTCTGCTTCTACCGGCAGCAGCCGTTCTTATTTTTTTCCTGAAAGGAATGGGAGCCTATGGACAGCAGTATTTAATGAAATATGTGGGTGAATCTGTGATCATGGAATTTCGGAATTCTCTTTATGCAAAAATAATTGATATGCCAATGGCTTTTTTTCACAAGGAGAAAATAGGAACTCTTATGTCACGGATCACAAATGATGTAAATATTGTGAGAGGCATGGTGTCAACTGCTGTGACAAGTTTTACAAGGGATTTTTTTACCATAATCGGGCTTACCTGTGTCATTTTTTATATGGACTGGAAACTTGCCATGGGAGCTTTTCTTGTTTTACCTGCTGCATTTTATCCGATTTTTATTTTTGGAAGAAAAGTAAGGAAATTCAGCACCGGATGTCAGGAAGCCATGGCAGATCTGAACAGTTTTCTCCATGAAACATTTTCAGGGACCAAAGTTGTTAAAATGTTTACAATGGAGGAATTTGAAAAAAAGAGATTTAACAAAAAAGCCGATGACCTTTTCAGACTTGAAATGAAATCCGTAATTGCCAAAGCTCTTTCCTCCCCTGTAATGGAATTTCTCGGTGGACTTGGAATAGCATTTATCATCTGGTTCGGAGGGGCAAGGGTTGTCAACGGGACATCAACTCCGGGAACATTTTTTTCGTTTCTCACCGCTGTGATGATGCTGTATGATCCGGTTAAAAAAATGAGTAATCTTAACAATACAATACAGGGGGGCCTTGCAGCAGTAACAAGGATTTTTGATATTCTTGAAAGGCAGCCGGAAATAAAAGAATCTGAAACCCCTGTTTCTCTTGAAGGTGCAGCCTTTAACATAGAGTTTGTTGATGTTGGCTTTGCCTATGATTCCGATAATCTTCCTGTCTTAAACAATATTAATCTTAAAGTTGACCCCGGGGAAATCCTTGCCATTGTGGGTATGAGCGGAGGTGGAAAAACATCCCTTGTTAATCTTATTCCGAGATTCTACGATGTTACTCATGGAAAAATTCTCATGGGAGGAAAAGATATAAGGGATATTCCTGTTAATTTGTTAAGAAGTAAAATTTCCATTGTTACCCAGGAACCTATTTTATTTAATGAAAGCGTAAGGGACAATATAAGATACGGTAAATGGGACGCAAGTGACCAGGAGATAGAGCAGGCTGCAAAAGCAGCATTTGCCTATAATTTTATCATGAATTTTCCAAAGGGATTTGACACTTCCATCGGAGAACTCGGAAGCCGTCTTTCAGGCGGAGAAAAACAGAGAATCTGTATTGCAAGGGCATTGATAAAAGATGCTCCGATTCTTATCCTTGACGAGGCAACCTCTTCCCTTGATTCGGAAGCTGAGCATGTGGTTCAGAAAGCGCTTGGCAATTTAATGAAGGGCCGGACAACCTTTGTTATTGCCCACAGGCTTTCCACAGTTGACCATGCCCACAGGATAATACTGATCAAAAACGGTAAAATTGTGGAAAGGGGCACCCATGAACAATTGATGGAAAAGAAAGGAGAATATTTTAAACTGCAGACCATGCAGAAAACAAAAAGAATTCAGGGAAAAAATATTCATGAACCCATATGATGAAATTGATTTAAGTTCAGTTAAAACATATTCCGCAACTGAGAGGAAATCAAAGGTTACAACTGATCTCGAAGCCGTTCCTCCCTGGCCTGGAATGCAGATTGAAGAGTTTCTAAACGGTCTTCCTGCAATATTAAAAGCAGAGGATCTTAAAAAAATTGCAAAAGCTGTTGTTAATGCAAAATTTAAAAAAAAACCTGTGATAGTCATGCTGGGGGGGCATGTCATTAAAACAGGATGCAGCCCCATACTTGCAGATCTCGCAGATAAAGGATATATCACACATTTTGCATCAAACGGGTCTGCTGCGATTCACGATACAGAACTTGCAAGATTCGGGCATACCTCGGAAGATGTTGCGTCACAACTGGAAGACGGTTCATTCGGGATGGCTTCAGATACTGCAGAACTTGTCAATAACGCCGCCATCCGGGCAGTAAGGGAAAATACAGGTTTTGGCGAAACCGTGGGTGCAATGCTCATTGAGGAAAACAGCCCTTTTCTTAAACGTGCTTTAACTGCAAGAGCGTACAAACTGAGAATACCTTATACATTACATATAGCAATGGGAACCGATATCGTGCATCAGCACCCCGGTGCAAACGGAGCTGCCATTGGTGAAGCTTCTCTTCATGATTTTCGCATTTTTGCATCATCTGTATCAAATCTTGGCAATGGCGGTGTTGTGTTGAATCTCGGCAGCGCTGTTATAATGCCTGAAGTTTTTTTAAAAGCACTTTCAATTGTCCGTAATCTCGGACATGATGTAAAAAATTTTACAACGGCCAATTTTGATATGATCCAGCATTACAGGCCGACGCTTAACGTTGTCAACCGTCCTGTTTTATCAGGCGGATCAGGATATGCAATCACCGGACACCATGAAATCATGATTCCTCTGCTTGCAGCAGCCATACATGCAGAAGCACTTTAGGATCGGAGATGAAATAAGTTGATCTGCACCTGAATATTGTATCTGCTTTTGAAATTGTATCTGCTTTTGAATGAAAGTACCCGTTTTTTAAAGTCTTAAAAGGAAAATTAAAAATGCCGGAAATCAAGTCATTTTCTGAAATCAGGATTTTAGTCCTTGGGGATGTTATGCTGGACAGATATATCTGGGGAGATGCAAAGAAAATTTCTCCGGAAGCACCAATTCCTGTTTTTAATGTCAGGAAAAGATCAGAATGCCTCGGGGGAGCCGGAAATGTTGCAGCTAATCTTGCAGGCCTTGAATGCAATGTAACAATAATCGGTGTATGCGGACAGGATGATGCCGGCACAAGCCTTGAGAAAATTCTTAATAAAAAAAAGATTGCCAGCAGATTATGCAAAAGCAAATCAGTTCCCACCATTACCAAAACACGTATAATTGCCAGAGGTCAGCAGTTGATACGTCTCGATGAAGAAGAAATCACTCCATGTGATGAAATTCTGAAAAATGAGCTTTTAGAAACTTTTGAACAGGAAATTTCAAATCATAATCTTATGATAATATCCGATTATGGAAAAGGCCTGCTTCAGACTCATGGTTTATGCCGGACAATTATTGAAAAATGCAGGCAATTGGATATTCCGGTTTTTGTGGATCCGAAAAACCGTAATTGGGAAATTTACAGGCAGGCAACATGTATAACGCCGAATTTTACGGAGTTTAAACTTGCAGCAGAGATTTTGAGCGGTGAAAAAAATGATTTGGATGCCGGGATTCATATACGCAGAAAATATGAACTTAAATGGCTTGTGATAACAATGGGTGCAAAGGGAATCAGGATAATTGATGATAACGATGAAATCATTGAAATTCCGTCTGTGGCACGTGAAGTGTTTGATGTTTCCGGTGCAGGTGATACTGTGATTGCAACCCTTGCAGCAGGATTTGCATCGGGACTGAATTTTAAAAGTGCTGCTGAGCTTGCCAATACTGCAGCAGGTATTGTCGTTGGCAAAACAGGAACCCAGCCCATAATCAGGGATGAGCTTATTTTGTCATCCCAGATGCCCTCAGGATATTTTAACGGCAACATGCAGAACAGGGAAAACCGCTCTTGTAAAATAATGTCTAAGGAAGCTGCATCTTTTATGATACAGACATGGCGCAGCTCAGGTGATAAAATCGTTTTTACAAACGGATGTTTTGATTTGCTGCATCCGGGTCATATTCATCTTATACATCAGGCACGTTTCCTTGGTAACAGGCTGGTTGTGGGAATCAACTCAGATGCCTCTGTAAAAAGACTTAAAGGAAAAACCCGCCCCATACTTGGCCAGAATGACCGGAGTATTATTTTATCGGCCCTTTCCAGCGTGGATTTAATTGTAATTTTTGAAGAAGATACCCCCCTTGAGTTAATTGATGCACTGCAGCCTGATATTCTGGTAAAAGGATCTGATTATACGCCTGATACTGTTGTAGGCCGTGATATTGTTGAATCATATGGCGGCAAAGTATGCATAGTGTCCCTGCTTAAAAATTACAGCACAACAGGGCTTGCAGAAAAAATGAGCAGGAGCAACCATTAATTTACAGTCATAGCCAATATAGCTCTGAAAACTGGCCTGACAGAAGAAGAAATAGAAAATTTTTTAATGGAGTGAGATTTGACGGCATCAGGGATTATATCTTCTTAAATACTTTTAGTGCCACCTTGTATTTATTCAGTTTTGCTGTCTTTTTATCTTTGTTTTTTACAAAAAGAAGATTTATTTTCAGGGTCAGAATCCTCCAGCAGGCCTGTATTATAATTTTTCTTTTGATTGAATTGATGGTTTTTCGGGAATAGTGTTTTGTATAGAACAGGGATTCAGCTTTAAATTTCTTTCTCCATACATCAACCGGCAAATTCTTACGCTCGCTTTGCCCTCCCCAGTGGGTTACCACGGCTTCCTGGATAAATCCGACATACCACCCCGCTTTTCTTACCATAAGACAGATGTCCAGATCTTCCCCATAAATGAAAAAACGTTCATCAAATCCATTCAAACTCTCAACAACGGTTTTTCTTACAATAATGCTTGCACCAAGAACCCATGCAATCTCTCCTTTTAAATCTTTTAAATCTTTTAAATCTTTTAAATCCCTCCTGGTGTGTCTCTGTCCCGGATATTTTTTTTCCACGGAAGACTGCAATGATCCATCCGGGTTTATGATGCAGGTACCGGCAAGACCTACTTTTAAATTTGTGTCCATGTATGAAGTCAATTTTTTAAAAACACCTGTGGCAAGCTCAGTGTCCGGGTTTAAATAATAGATATACCGTCCTGATGACACCTTCAGCCCCTGGTTGTTGACCCTGGCAAATCCCAGGTTTTCTCTATTTTCTATCAGTTTAACCT
>WGCX01000115.1 GCA_015493575.1 Desulfobacteraceae bacterium
CATTTGTATCATCTCCTTTTACCCCGGCAAGTGTACCAAAGGGAACTTCCACAAAAAGAGGCCTGTCAATCCTGTCAGTTACCTCTTTTAAATCAACGCCCTCATCCCTGAAAATCCTTAAGATCATGGTCCGGCATGTCTTTGATCCACATGATCCCATTCCGGCACGGTTAATTGCCTTAAGCTGGTTCACGTCCCGCACGCCTTCCCTTATGGCCGCCCTGATATCGCCTGCCGTAACCCTTTCACACCTGCATATGACAGCTTCATCGGGAAGAGAAGATGTGTCTGCAACGGGCAGTTCTTTGAATTTTTCCTCCTGAAACACAATGCCCACGGCTTTTTTGGCTACTGCCTTTCCCATTTTTACCTGTACAAGAAGTGTACCGGGAAATTTATTTTTGCGGGCGATCACCCTTTGTACCTCGTATCTGCCGATGACAGCTCCGTCAATGTCTGTGACAATGATCTCGTTTCCTTTTTCAACCTTTTCCCTCCAGATCTCATAGGGCAGGGTTACAGTTGGAAAATCCTGATCCTTGCGGAAATCAACAAGGGTGATTGCAAGCCCGGGGCAGACTGCAATACAGTTCATGCAGCCTATGCACTCATCTGTATTGGTTGCGTATGGAAGCCCTGTAATGACGTCATTTTCGGTTTTTATTATGTTGCGTTCACACACCGAGGTGCAGGGATTACATGGAATTTCCTGGAAACAGTGAAATACCGGCATAACGCCCTTGTCGTCTTCAGGCAGCATTCTTGTTTTGGGAACACCGGGTTTTGATTTTAAAATTTTTGCTTTTTCCTCAAGCTCTTTGGGAATTTCTCCTTCAAATTTTCCAAGGGATTTTGCAATTTTAAGGCCTTCAATTTTTCCCGTGAACATGGCGGCGGATGCTTCAGCTATCTCCTGGGCATCTCCTGCTGAAAACACATCCATGCCCCACTCTTTTGCCTTGAGATAAAATTCATTTACCTCATTAAGACCCACGGCAATGAGTACCGTATCAACTTCATAGGTTTTTTCCGTACCTGCAACCGGTTTCCATGAATCGTCAAGCTCTGCAATGGTAACCGATTCCACACATTCATCTCCGTTTGCAGATAAAATTGTGTGACCTGTCAGGATTGGAACGCCAAGCCTTGTGAGTTTGTCGGCATGGACTTTATAACCGCCTATTTCCGGCATAGCCTCTATGACGGCAACAACTTCAATTCCAGCCTGGAGTGCATGGTAGCCTGCAATAATTCCCACATTGCCACCGCCCACAATCAATATCCTTTCAGATGATTTAATAAGATCGCGGTTCACAAGTGTCTGAAAAGCGCCTGCCCCGTAAACGCCGGGCAGGGTATTTCCGGGAAACGGAAGCATTTTTTCCCTTGCACCCGTTGCAACAAGAAGTTTTTTGGGGCTTACCTTTATATACTCTTTTCCCCTTACAAGGCCTGCAATACCGTCGGAAAACACACCAACTGCAGTTGTGTTCAGCCACACTTCAACACAATCATTATACTCTGCAAGTTCTTTTTCAAGGATATGCCCTATTTCAAATCCCCTTGTACCGGCATGGGAATCCTCAACTGAACCGAAAAATTTATGGGTCTGGAGCACAAGTTTGCCGCCCAGTCTGTCCTTGTCATCAACAAGAAGGGTGTCAATTCCAAGTTTTCCAAGTTCAAGGGCGGCTGAAAGGCCGGCAGGTCCTCCTCCGATGATCAGGACATCAACCTTCTTTGTCTGAACCGGTTTAAGCTCCGGCACTTTGTCATCTTCAGGAACCCTGGGAAGTCCCTCAACACTTTGTACATTCATTCCTTCCGCAAGTGGAGTCATGCAGGACTTCACGGGAAGGCCGTCTGCAATTACAAGACACTGGGAGCACTGACCATTTGCACAGAACATGCCCTGGGGGCTGTTGTCCTTTGGATGATGCCCGAAAACATGGATGTCATTTGCAAAAAGAGCGGAGGAGATCATTTCATTCTCCTTTCCTTTAAGCTCTTTCCCATTCCAGAAAAAAGAAATATCCTTTCCTTCCGGAATATCAAGCACAGGATGTTTATTTATTCTCTTGTCTGCCATTTTATCTTTCCTGCCTTTAAAAATTAAAATTGTTTATAACCGCCATGAGGCGAATCTGGATTTGCCCGAATTGCCTCAAAGAATCAAAGATTCTGACTAAAAATGAAAGTTACACCTTGTTTTACAGAGATTTTCTTATAAACTGCCATGAGGCCGGTCTCAAC
>WGCX01000116.1 GCA_015493575.1 Desulfobacteraceae bacterium
GGGTAAACGTGCAAGTCATTTTGAAATTATTAAGATATCTCATCCAGGGCGGGCGGTGCCCGCAACCCATTTGTCTTTCCTTAATTGCTTTTTTTTAAAAAACAGGAATTAAAGAGTAAGGCAATAATCAAAATAGCCATAATCTCATCTAATCAAAATGGTCAAAAAATCAAACAGGTCAAATAGGAATATAAAAATGTCTGATGGAAAAATAAGCAGACTCAATTCATGTATTATTTTTGTTTTTTTATGTGTTTTATTGATCTCATGTCTTTCCACAGGTTTTGCTGCGGATTTTAAAATAGGTGTGCTGGCAAGACAAGGAGATGAAACATGCATGGAAAAATGGAAACCCACGGCAGAATATCTCAGTGATAAAATTCCAGGGGAAAAATTTGAGATCATACCCCTTGATTTTAACAGCATGGTTCCCTTTGTTAAAAAGGGGAATTGCGATTTTGTTTTAACAAATCCCGCCTTTTATGTTGAGCTTGAAAAAAAATATGGAATAAACCGCATTGCAACATTGAAAACGATCTGCCATGGCCGTGGAGAAACTAAATTTGGAGGTGTGGTTTTCTGCAGGGCTGATGAAAAAAACATAAAGAATTTCAATGACCTGAAGGATAAAATATATGCTGCCCCTGATCCCAGATCCTTTGGCGGCTGGATAGCGGTTTTAAGGGAATTCAAAAATAAAGGCATTGATCCGTTCCATGAATTTAAAAATATAAAATTTACCAGAACCATGGACAGTGTTGTGTATGCCGTAAAAAACAATGAGGCAGATGCAGGATCGGTAAGGACGGGAACACTTGAGAGTATGGCCATGGAGGGTAAAATAGATATAAAGAATTTTCACATCATAAATTCGAAAAAACATACAGGTGATTTTCCATTTGTCCGCAGTACAGAACTCTATCCGGAGTGGCCAATGGCTGCAGTGAAACACATAGATCCAAAACTTGCCGGACAGGTTGCAGATGCGTTGATAAATATGCCGGAAGATTCTGCTGCCGCCCGTGCTGCAGAATGCACCGGCTGGGCAATACCATCAAATTATCAGGTTGTCCATGAATGCCTTAAGGAATTGAATCTTTGTCCCTACAGCAAATCCGGGGATATCACTTTTAAGGATGTTTTAAAACATTACAGGTTGTTTTTTTCTGTCATATTTGCCCTTATCATTTTTCTTTCGGGAGTCCTTGTTGTATATTTATTTTTAAATCAGAAAATTAAAACATCCAACGCAGAACTTGCCCAGGAGATAAAGGAGCGCAAAGGAGTTGAAAATAATTTACGTGAAAGCAGGAACAGATTAAGGGAGAGCGAAGCCCTGCTGAAAAATGTGTTCCAGGCATCTCCCCTTGGTATAACACTTTTAAAGGATCGTAAAATTATCTGGTACAACGATAATTTACCGAGGATGACAGGTTTTTCACTGGACGAAATCCGTGGGAAAAATGCCAGAATACTCTATAAAAGTGATGAGGAATTTCAACGTGTGGGAAGGGTGATCAAAAGGGTTTGTCAGGAAGGAAAAATATCTGAAATTGAAACAAGGTGGGTAAAAAAAGACGGGTCTGAAATGGACTGTCATATCCGTTATGCCCTTCTGGACCCTGAAAAAAAAGACAGTACAGTACTGGCGATTGTCGAGGATATCACAGAACGTAACAAAGAAGCCCTGGAAAAGGAAAAACTCAGAAATCAACTGAACCAGGCCCAGAAAATGGAATCCATTGGAATTCTTGCAGGCGGTGTTGCCCATGATTTTAATAATATACTGACAACGATCATGGGCACTGCTGATCTTATAATGATGGATTTAAATAAGGATGAAGACCTTTATCAGCATATTAATGAGATACGCAAAGCAGGTGAACGAGCAGCTGCATTGACTCGTCAGCTTCTTGCCTTCAGCAGAAAGGAAATAATCAAGCCTGTGGTGATGAATCTTAATTTTACGCTTACAAATATTGAAAAAATGCTGCGCCGTTTAATAGGAGAGGATATCGATCTTGCTGTTGAATGTGATCCGGAATTATTACATATAAAAGCAGATCCGGGCCAAGTGGAACAGATCATCATGAACCTTGCAGTCAATGCAAAGGATGCCATGCCAAGCGGTGGCAAACTTACCATTGAGACCGTGAATGTTCACCTTGACAGGCAATATTTCATTGATCATGCAGTGGAAGAAGATTCAGGACAATTTGTTATGATGGCCGTTACCGATAACGGAATCGGAATGGACAGAGAAACCCAGTCCCGTATATTTGAGCCGTTTTTTACAACAAAAAAGATGGGAAGTGGTACCGGGTTAGGCCTGTCAACGGTTTATGGCATTGTAAAGCAGAACAGAGGACATGTCTGGGTTTACAGCGAGAAAAACAAAGGCACAACATTTAAAATCTATTTTCCTGCAATTGAAGAGAATGCCAGGATAGAGCAGGCAGATAACGATGTTGAACCGGAGTTAACCGGAAATGAAACCATTCTCATGGCAGAAGATGACGAAATGCTCCGTGAAATGGCCAAAAAGATGCTGGAGAAGGCTGGATACCGGATTATTACAGCGGTAAGCGGAGAAGATGCCATGGATTTTGTAAAGGATTTTAA
Organism: Desulfobacteraceae bacterium; assembly: GCA_015493575.1. Taxonomy (GTDB): domain Bacteria; phylum Desulfobacterota; class Desulfobacteria; order Desulfobacterales; family Desulfobacteraceae; genus WGCX01. The sequence continues at coordinate 2,623 of WGCX01000116.1, forward strand.
CGATCCCATTGATCTTTTGATAACAGATATTGTGATGCCTGGTATGAACGGCAGGGACCTTGCCGGACAGATGCAGGAAAAAATCCCCGGTTTAAAAGTACTTTATATGTCAGGATACACTGCAAATGTCATTGCCCATCACGGTATTCTTGACAAGGATCTGAATTTTATCCAGAAACCCTTCAGCCATGATGAAATTGCATCTAAAATCAGGGAGATCCTTGACACGGATCAATAATAATCGGATATAACGGCCATAAGGCCGATCTAAAGACGATGTACAATTATTTTCCAGGCCATTGATCCTGTTTTTCTTCTGTGACAAAAAACATGCGGTCCTTTGTCAGTTCCTTTCCGGAAAAAGGACAGCGGAGTGTGACTTTCATCGGGGTGAAATCGATAATTTCCCAGTCACCTGCAAGCCTTGAATCCTCAATTCTTATTTTCTGACCCTTTTCCAAGGGACAGGTTTTAAAAAAGGTCACTTTGTATTCCTGTGTCTCGTTTTGTCTCGCAGTCATCTATTTTCTCCTGTTTTTAAAGATATGACACGTGATGAAATAACACCCCGCACAGAATCTGCCCTGCGGCTTTCCAGATTCAACAACACCTTTCACTCGATTATCAAGTTTTTATCGAACATTAAAGATTTAAGAGGGTCAGGCTTTCCTTATTGCCATTATCTCAACTTTTGAGGTTAACATATATTTATAGTTTGATAACAACGAATAAGAAAAGCCTGACCCCCGTTTTGAAAAAATTTCAA
>WGCX01000117.1 GCA_015493575.1 Desulfobacteraceae bacterium
CATATATGCCCCTTATCCACTATGATAATTTAGAGAATAGAATCTGTGTTGAATAAGCCGAAAATTCAATACCTGCTTATCATTGACAATTTTTTTTACCATTTTAAAAAGTTTTATAATTTTGTTTGACCCGTGACAGTTGCCTGTCAATCAGGGAACAGCCTTTTTTTCATAATTAACACTTTAATTTCAAAAGGAGGTGATAATTTTCATAAATTTTCGCAGTCTTGATCATCATGGAATACGAATATTTATTTATCATATTATCGCTTTTGGTAATTTTTATATTCAACATTCCATAAAAGTTATAAGCTTTAATGACCGTAAAAACCTAAATTTTATAAACCCATAACTCTTAAGGAGAGGATAAATGAGCGAGAAAAAAGTAGAAGAGACCACTGAAGCGCAGATTGCCGTACACTGGGGGGAAGAGGATTATTATTATCCCTCACCAAAATTCATTGGTCAGGCAAATGTAACTGATCCGGATATTTATGAAAGATTTGCCCTTAAGAATTTTCCGGATTATTACACTGAATTTGCCAACCTCCTTACATGGTATGAACCATGGAAAGAAGTTCTCGACACAAGTGATGCCCCGTGCTGGAAGTGGTTTAAAGGCGGAAAAATCAATGCCAGTTACAACTGCATAGACCGTCACCTTGAAAAGAATAAAAATAAAACAGCCATCCATTTTGTTCCTGAACCTGAAGAGGAAAGAATTAACCATATAACCTACCAGGAACTATACGTCAGGGTAAATGAATTTGCCGCTCTCTTAAGGGATTTTGCAGGACTGAAAAGAGGTGACAGAGTAACTGTCCATATGCCAATGACAGCGGAACTTGCCATTACCATGCTTGCATGTGCAAGACTTGGTGTTATCCATTCCGTTGTATTTGGTGGTTTTTCCCCAAGCGCCTGTGCAGACAGGATCGTTGATTCGGAGAGCAAGGTTTTAATCAGCATGGATGCCTATTACAGGGCAGGCACTCTTTTAAATCATAAACAGAACGCCGATGAAGCTGTAAGGATAGCAGGGGAACAGGATCATGTTGTTGACAAGGTCCTTGTATGGCAGCGTTATCCAGGTAAATACTCTGCAGATACACCCATGGTTGAGGGCAGGGATTATTTTGTCAATGAAGTTCTGAAAGACTACTATGGTGAAAGAATTGAACCTGAACGTATTCCTGCAGAAGACCCCATGTTCCTCATGTACACCAGTGGAACCACGGGAAAACCAAAAGGATGCCAGCACAGCACAGGTGGCTATCTTTCATATGTAACTGCAATGTCCAAATACATTCAGGATATTCACCCTGAAGATGTTTACTGGTGCATGGCTGATATAGGCTGGATCACAGGTCATTCCTTCATTGTTTACGGTCCCCTTGCCCTGTGTGCTTCTACTGTTATTTATGAAGGCGTTCCCACCTATCCCGATGCAGGAAGATCATGGAGAATTGCCCAGGAACTTGACGTTAACATTTTCCATACAGCTCCCACCGCCATCAGGGCATTAAGAAAACTCGGTCCTGACGAGCCTGCCAAATACAAATATCATTTCAAACATATGACAACAGTTGGTGAGCCAATAGAGCCTGAGGTATGGAAATGGTACCAGTCCGTTGTCGGAAAAGGCGAAGCAATCATTGTTGATACATGGTGGCAGACGGAGAACGGAGGTTTCCTCTGCAGTACGGTCCCGGCTATCAAACCCATGAAACCGGGCAGTGCAGGACCTGGTGTTCCTGGAATTCATCCCATTATCTACGATGAAAACGGAGACGAGGTTACAACGCCTGGTGTTGCAGGTAATATCTGCATCCAGAACCCGTGGCCTGGAAGTTTCCAGACCATCTGGGGTGACAGAGACAGATATGTTGAAACATACTATGCAAAATACTGCAAAGATCCAAATTCAAAAGACTGGAAAGACTGGCCTTACCTTGCAGGAGATGCGGCCATGAGGGCCGAGGACGGCTATTACAGAATTCTTGGAAGAATAGATGATGTTATCAATGTTTCAGGACATCGTCTTGGTACAAAGGAGATAGAATCCGCTGCCCTTGTTGTTGAAGAAGTCGCAGAAGCTGCTGTTGTTCCTGTAAAACATGAAATAAAAGGCAAGGAGCCCGATCTGTATATAGCCTTAAAACCAGGTATTGAAGCAACGGATGAGCTTGCCCAGAAAATATC
>WGCX01000118.1 GCA_015493575.1 Desulfobacteraceae bacterium
ACAAACGTCCCTATGATGCGCGATATCCGGTAGTATGCATGGACGAGTCACCTAAACAGCTTATTGCAGAAACGAAAGTTACGATACCAGCTGCACCAGGACGACCATATAGAAGTGATTACGAGTACAGACGTTGTGGAGTGTGTAATATCTTTATGGCAAGCGAACCCCTGGCCGGCAAGCGCATTGTCAAAATAACAGAGAGAAAAACAAAAAAAGACTGGGCTCGGTTTCTCGAAGATATTGCCGCCATATACCAAGACGCTGAAAAGATAACCTTGGTAATGGATAACTTGAACACTCATAAACCAGGGGCATTTTACGAAACCTTCTCCCCGGCTAAGGCAAAAAAGCTATGGGATCGTTTCGATTTTGTATACACGCCAAAGCACGGAAGCTGGCTCAATATGGCTGAAATCGAATTAAATGTTGTCATCGGTCAATGTCTGAGCCGCAGGATCGATAATATCGAAGAAGTTAGATCGGGAGTATCTGCATGGTAACGGCACCGAAACAACAAAGAGGCCAAAGTTAATTGGCAGTTCACTGCCGATGATGCACGGATAAAATTATCCAGACTTTATCCGACACTCGACAGTTGACATGGCAGTAGTCTTTTTTTATCGAAAGATAATTTTTTTAATAAATGTTTCGGTGAATTTCATTATGTTTCAATTAAAAGCTTAAATAGGTAATTCAGTCAAGCTGGGTGGATATTTTGGCATATATATTGCATTGCAAATGGTGTGTTTTTTTTATTTTTGGGTTGAGCTGTTTGTGGCTGGTCCCTGTGGCTGTCGCAAAATCCGGATCAGGGGCAACAAAAGTAAATGTCACTTTAACGTTAAAAAATAGGCCGTTTTTTGAGACGGCTGAACTGGTTTCACAAGAAATTGGTTACGTGATTAAATTTGAAGAAACATTAAAAAACCTTGCTGTATCGGGTCGTTTTAAAAATGAGCCTGTAGAATATTTTTTTCATAGAATTTTGAAAGGTAAGAATATTATTATTGATATAAATGATAACAAGAAAGAAATATTAATAAAAAATTTCGGTAGCAAACAGAATAAACTGCTTGTCACGAATGTGTTGAATGGTAAAAGTTTTTCTTCTAATTTTGCGGATCCTATAAGCGGAAAGTCAGTGAAAGAAATTAATGAAATTTATTCATTACAAGAGAAGAATCGTGTAAAACGTCTAAGTAATCCGAATACTATCGACCCAATGACCGGTAAGAAGCTTTCTGAGATAAAGGCGATTATTGCCAAGCAGAATGAAAATTATCGGAAGAGGCAGGCTGATCCTGATTCCATTGATCCTGTAACCGGAAAAACGATCGCGCAAATTAATCAAATTATGGAGATTCAGGAAGCAAAGCGGAACGCCCGTTTGAGTAATCCTAAAGCTGTTGATCCTATGACGGGGAAGACAAGGGCTGAGCTTGATGCTATTTATGCTTTACAGGAGAGAAAAAGAAAAGAGAGATTGAATAATCCGAATGCTATCGACCCTATGACAGGGAAGACGATGGCGGAGATTAATTCTATATTACAGCAACAGGAGGAGAATCGGACAAGAAGACTAAGCAGATGATCGGAAAAGAGCATGAAAGATTGGCAAGCAGGGAGGTCGTGGGTAGGGTAGACCTTAAAACTTGATGCCATATTATATTTATGGTATCAAAATCGTAATAGGCGAGTGTTTCAAGATTTGATGTCTGTGACCTTAACCGTAAACTCATCTTTAGGAGGAGTAATAATGTGTAAGAAAAGTATTATGGCTGTATTGGCCATAGTTGTAATGAGTATGTTTATTGCATCAGCATCTTTTGCCGCGACCTGTGGCATAATGAGTGTCGTGAGTGTGGCTTCAACTGATAGCGGATCCGGTGCTCAGGTATGGTTGAAAAATGAGACTACAGGGTCCTGCGGCGTCATAGCATCTGGTGGACAAATGCTTTTTAATTTGCCATCAACAACTGCAGATAAAACGATGGCTGTTATTTTAACTGCTATGAGTCTTCAGAAAAAATTATGGGTAGCATTTGATGATTCAACTAATCCTGGAATGATTCAGATTATTTCCATGCAGAATTAGTATGTTTTTTGCATTGCGCAAGATTGTTGTGTAATGGATAAAAAATAGGGTGCCAAGTATATTGGCACCCTATTTTTTTATTTCGTAGGAATCCATTCTCTCTGGGGATGGCTTCTTTATGCGCGCAAGAACATTGATTGAGGGGTACCGTTCCTTTTAACAATGCTGAAATATGGTCAACGTGGAGATTTGCAGCAAGGCTTTGGTTTCCGCGATAAAAAATACGGCACTGTGTAAAAGAGATTCAACCTGAGTCTACGGCAGTTTTTACCCGAAATCCAACTACTGACAGGGCCAGCTTCAGCCCCGTCATACTTCCAGGATTATTACAAGCTTCCGTATGGGAAAATCAGGAGTATAAATTTTCCCCTACAGCTTATGCATTAAAAAATATCGTTATGGATGTATCCTGAACGATAACAGATTAATATTATGTGAATTTCACGTTGAATTTTTTTGTTTTTTATGACGGAAATTCAGCCGTAAGGCACTGATATGGTTGACACTTGTCAAGACCAAAAACGTATCCACCGCCCTTTTTTTCGTCGGTAATGCCGACGGCTGCAAGAGGGTTTATTTAACATCTTCCAGCGCATTATCAGAGACGGGGTCATTGTATAACGACGGTTGATCAGTC
>WGCX01000119.1 GCA_015493575.1 Desulfobacteraceae bacterium
ACTCACGTATAGGGGACTTGCACCCCATAAGTTCACGCCCATGCCGGGCGTACACAAGTCAATAAACCTGACCCGCAACTCGTCGGCGAATTTTATTGTAGATTCAAGTTGTTAGCCATAAATAAAGTTAATCGGTAGCTGCACGGCGGGCAGGTTATCTCAGTCGTTCTGACCCTCTAAAATCTATGATAGTTTCAAATTGTCTCTTGAAAATATACCACCAAGTGCTATACTTAGCTAATGAAAGAACTGATGACAAAGCAATTTGTAAAGTGGGTGTCAAAACAGAAAATTCCAGAAACTGAGCTTGCCACAGCACTATCAGAGGTTCAGGCAGGAATTTTTGAAGCTAATCTGGGTGGACATATTTTATAAGAAACTCCTGCCAAGTTCCTTTCAGAATGAGAGTTTTTATATTTGTTGAGAAGCAGTATGTGAGTCTTCAGATCTGCCTCATGGCAGTTATAAAAAGAGAATTCGCTTTGAGGGGCAGGGGAAAAGCGGCAGCGGCCGTACTATTATTTGCTATAAAAGAAATGAAAGAGCTATTTTTATTCATGGCTTTGCAAACAATGAGAAAGATGACCTGTCCCCAAAAGAACTTCATGTTTTCAAGGAGTTTGCAAAAATTTTGCTTGGTTTATCACAAAAAGATATAGCTACCGCTATTAAAAATGGAGATTTTGTTGAGGTAAAATCATGAGAGAATCTATCGTAAAATCAATAACAAACGCTGTTAGAGACTTGAATAAAAGTGGATTGGTAGATGATATTACAATGAGAAATATTGAGAACCTCTGCCTCCCGGAAGTCCAGGAATATAGCCCTGAAAAAATAGTTTCCATCAGAAAACAATTCAAATTGAGTCAAGCAGCCTTGGCCAGCATATTTAATATCAGCCCGTCTACGGTCAGAAAATGGGAACAAGGCAATAAAAAGCCGGCAGGTGCATCAAGAAAACTATTAGATATAATTGAAAGAAAAGGGATAGAAGCATTTATATAATCAACGCACATGGCATAACAGGGTTATTTCAGGCAAAGGCACTGTCCTGTCGAGAACCCCCTTGCCAGCGTGAATATGCACAAGTTTCCTGTCAGAAAGAATATCTTTGACCTGAAGTGTCGTTGCTTCCCTTAAACGCAGTCCCATGGAATATAATGTCAGATAAAAGGTATGGCTTTGCAAAGTGGGAAGGGCATAAATAATTTTCCTGACTTCCTTTAGACTCAGAATAGTCGGCAAGGTCTTCTCGCGTTTCCATTTGATGTCTTTGAAAATGTTCCAGGATTGGACAAGGGTTCTGGTAAAAAAATGCTGAATACCAGAGTAACTGATGCGCAGTGTTGCAGCGCTCCAGCCGAATTCATTCTGACAGCAAAGCCAGTATTGACGAAGCTGTTCTTCCGTGATATCCTGCAGTGGTTTATTGTAAAATCGCTGCAGTCTTAAAACTGCGCTGGTATAGGATTGAATACTTCGTTCAGCATACCCTGCTAATTGGAGATCTTCCTTAAAACGTTTGATTAGATTGCTCATGGTATCTTCCTTTCTTCTTTAACCTTGTCGGGTGAAGATACCGACCTGTAAGCCGATAATAAGAAGATACCATGAACAATGGAATTAAACAATGATGATACGGCGTAATCTGCCGCGTAGCGGCTTACTTGAACAATAGCGTTATGTACTTAACACAGTTTGATCAGTCTTAAAAGGGAGCAGAGATGAAAAGTGTAACTACGAAATTATTTACTTTAATACTGGTTTTTTTATTTCTTCCAATATTCAGTGTCTATGGCACAGAAGTCAATTTTGACAAGAATAAATCAAATAAACCTCCTGATGAATGGCAATGCGGTATAACCGGTTATGGAAGTCCAGAATGGCTGGTCATCAGAGAGAGGACAGCGCCAAGTAGCCCCAATGTTCTGAGCCAATCAGGCAGAGGGTCATTTCCCTGGTGCGTGATTCCCAATGCCTCTTTATCAGATGGATTTGTCGAGGTGAAATTTAAGCCGGTGTCTGGGATGATTGACCAGGCAGGAGGATTAATATGGCGTTTTAAAAATGGAAACAATTATTATGTAGCAAGAGCGAATGCGCTGGAAAATAATGTTTCTTTGTATTATGTAAAAAATGGGAGACGGAGAACTATAACCTATGTAGATGCTCCAGTGCCACATAATGAGTGGAGTACTCTCAGGGTAGAGTTTGCCAGCGACATGATCAAGGTTTACCTAAATGGTAAAAAATATATCGATTTGAAGGACAATCATATTTCAGGTGCCGGTGCTGTTGGTGTTTGGACGAAGTCTGATAGTAAAACATTATTTGATGATTTTATTTATAAATGAAACACATAAAAAATAGCTGCACAAAAATTTTGTTCCGCTGGAGCTTCGCAAAACCCTGTGAGTTTAATAGTTCTGTTTTAAATTCAATTTGCCAATTTAGGCTGACAAAAGGCAGATATAAGCATACATTTATCATATGAAATATTTGAATTGGAATTCTGGAAAAATGAAATTTTAAAACGTGAACGCGGGATGTCCTTTGAGGAAATAGCTCATTTAATTGTGTCAGGTCAAGTAATTGGAATCGAAGAAAATCCAGGATATCCGAATCAAAGAATGTATGTTCTGGAAATCGACAATTACGCTATCATCGTCCCTTATGTAGAAAATGATGATGAGATTTTTTTAAAAACAGCTTTTCCAAGCCGTAAGTTTACAAAAAAATACGGTTTAAAGGGGGAATGATGAATCGAATCAGGAAAGAAACATTTAAGCCAATAGATCAGGAAGAAAAAGATCTGATGGAATCTATCGAACGTGATGAATGGCAACCGGTTAAAAAATTCGATCAGGAAAGGAATGAGTCAGTAATGGTATCGGAGATGTGCAATTGCAATGGCATCTTCTGAGACTTTGTATACAAATCTATGCTCATCGGTTATCCGCCTGGACCAGTAACCGGAAAGTGCATGTTTTAAAGGTTCCGGTTTACCAATACCCTCAAATGGATTACGCTTTGTATCTGTTATGAGTGTATTGATTCGACGTAAAATTTTTTTGTCAGTTTTGTGCCAGAACATATAATCATCCCATGCATTGTCTGAAAAGATGAGCTTCACTCTATAAGCTCCTTTTCATGGCCCTTACCATTTTCAAGCTGGGCTATTGATTCTAACAAGCGTTTTGCGTTCTTAGGTGAGCGTAATAAATAAGCTGTTTCTTCAAGCGATTCATAGTCTTCAAGTGACATAATAACCACAGAATTCGAGTATTTACGTGTCACAATGATTGGAGAACAGTCGTTACAAACTTTGTCCATTGTTTTTGCAAAATTTTGTCTTGCTGCTGTATAGGTTATTGCTTCCATTTTTTGGCACCTCCTGTACAGTTTATTGTACGTATATATATTAAAATGTCAAGAGAATATAAAGACCCCAGCGAATAAGGATAGAATAATTGAGTTATGAATTTGCGTGATTACACTCACGGAGTCAGTCTCTGCTGGAAAGCAACCCGGCAGGGGATAGCCGGAAGCAGGCGGTATTGCATAATGAACCAGCCGTGTTTAGGCGACAACTTGCTTGACAAACACCGGCAAACCGGTTATGTCCTCAAAATTTCCAGGCAAAATATGATAAAAATAGAGTATAAGATTATCCCTTTGCAAGCTGTTACAGCTTGCAAAGGGCAGTAACTAAACAAAAAAATAACTTGGAGTTATGTATTGTTTTCATGAACACTCTCGATGATTATTTGAAAGTGAAACCATAAGCGGAGTAAACAATTGTTATCAGATAAAATCAGAAATCTTGCAGATTCAGCCGGGATAGATGCGCTGGGTTTTTCAGAAGCATCTGCATTCTCAAATTATATATTAAAAGAATCACCACGAACAGACCCTGAAATTTCTTTACCTAATGCAAAAACAATTATTGTTGCTGGAATATATATTGGTGGACTTACACTTCCTGCCTGGAAAAATTTAAAGTACGGCAGAACAAGCAGACTCTATCTATCAGAGTACTTTCTTGATGTAGTAAAACCGCTGGAACCAATTGCTAAGTGTTTAAAGGAAGAAGGCTTTCAGTCAGTTATTTGTGACGGTTCTACCGATGAAGGCTCAATTGTCCCGCTGAAACTTGCTGCGGTAAGAGCCGGTCTTGGGTGGCAGGGCAAACATTCACTTCTCATATCTAAGAAATACGGAACATTTTTGGCTCTCGGCGGGATAATAACCGATGCTGAATTACAGCACAACACCAAACTGGAGCCAGACCGATGCCACAAATGTGATATGTGCCAAAAAGCGTGCCCCATGGGAGCGTTGGATCAGCCTTATGTATTGAACAGAAAAAAATGCCTTTCAAATTTATTGCAGACTGAACATTTACCCGAAGAAGCTCATGCGGTAATGGAAAACAGAGTAGGTGATTGTGAAATATGTCAGGAAGCCTGTCCGTGGAACAGAAAACATTTAACCAAGCCTTTGGTAACGGAAATGACAAGAAAATTTCAGCGTAAGATTGGAGCGTGGGAAGATTTTTTTTATCTGCCGCATCTCGCTGAATTATCTGAAAAAGAATATCTTGAAGAACTCGGTCACCTCAATACGGGTATCCCGTTTGAATTTTTTCACCGTAATGTTCTAATAGCAATGAAAAATAGTGATAGAAACAAAATGATAGAAACAAGAATGGTTGGCAGACAAATCCCTGAAAAGGAGGACAAGTGAATCTAAAAATTAGCCTTGACAGTGATATTGAAACAGATGAAGTCATAGAAATTTACAAGGCCAATAACTGGTCATCTGCTGAGAAACCGGAACTGCTCATATCTGCTCTCAGAAATTCAGACTCATTGGTAACGGCAAGAATTTCAGGAAAGCTCGTCGGAATCGGCAATGCTTTGTCTGACGGATATCTGGTGGTTTATTATCCACATATGCTGGTTCATCCTGAACATCAGGGTAAAGGCATAGGACGTGCTATGATAGAATGTCTGCAACAGAAATATAAATCTTTTCACCAGCAGATACTTGTGGCTGACTATAATGCAATTGAATTTTATAAAAGCGCAGGTTTTGAACGTGCAGGTAAAACTGAGCCAATGTGGATTTATAGTGGAAATGATCATTAGTACATGTAGTATATAAGTTTTTCGAAGTCCATCGTTGCTGCCAATGAAACAGGTAACTCAAAGGTCATTGCCGTAAATTCCACTTACACCTGGGCTCGGCCGGTCGGGGCTGAAGGGTATATGTCAATAGTGAAATCGCAGTTGTGCAATTTCGATGGTATCTTCATACGATTTTATATATAACTGCCATGAGGCAGATCCGGAGACTCTCAAACGGCATCAAAAGATTCAGGAGATATAATTGGATTTTAAGGACAAAAAATATATTATCGGAATTGATCTTGGTACGACAAATTCTGCTGTATCATATGTTGATCTTGTGGATTTTGCTGAAAAAAATGAAGAATATCCTCACCGGGGAAAATCCAAATCAGATAAATTAAATTC
>WGCX01000120.1 GCA_015493575.1 Desulfobacteraceae bacterium
ATGTACAATAATGGACATAAAGCAGATACAGTATTACGTTTCACATATGATTTCTAAATAGCCATGGAAACTATTTCTGCTATATGGAATTAATCGGAATTACATATTTAAACAACAAAATACTAAAGCGGTATTATGGTGAAAAAAATGAAAATCAATATTAATGAACACGATAAAGCTTTGATTGTTTCTGTTACAGGTAAAATGGACGTAAGAACTTCTCCTGAACTGGAACAGGTAATTTCAGCCCAAGTCAAAGGCCTTGATAAAACGCTTATCCTGGACTTTGAAGAATTAAACTATATAAGCAGCGCAGGACTCAGAGTGGTTCTGCTGGCAGCAAAACAAATCAAAGCAAACAGGCACGAACTTTTAATCTCAGGACTTAAAGGCACGGTAAAAGACGTCTTTGAACTTTCCGGATTTTACTCAATATTTAAAATTACTGAAACAATTGATGATGCTCTTTCCAATTTATGAATGATATGTTTCTCCTTTGCACTACAATTTTGATTACTTCCTTTTTTATGACTGCCATGAGGCAAATCTGAACGACGTTACAGTGTCTCACAATAAAAAATGAAAGCAACAGGTTGTTTCACAAAGACTTTCTTCTAAAACCGCCGTGATGCGGAGCTTAACAGCGTTACGGTTCCTTTAAAAAATCAGAATTTAGTCTGTCTAAGTGCTTTTTCCAGAAAAGCAGGGGTTTTCTCAAAACCTGAAACTTCGAGTAATTGAACCAGTGCTTTGTATTTTCTGCGTTTGCTTTTGTAGCCTGCTTTTTCACCCTGCGCGTGTTGTGTTCTGCCTCCCTTCATTAATTTCATATCCCTTGCCGTTGCTTTTGAAGCATCAACCATCAAATTCCATTCAAATGAACCCAACATGGTTGATAATGCCTTTTCCGTGGACTCCAATACTGTGTTAAACATATTGGCCGGTGCTTTTTTATCAATGCCTGAGATCGCTCCCCACCAGTTCACCAGATCTGCTGACAGATGAGAGGTTTGCCGTACGAAAAATACATATTTCTGAAATTGCAGGAATAGCTTTTCAACAATATTGTTTCCATCATCGCTCACACTGAGTAAAGCAGGCTCATGTATTCCCACATCTGATAGACGGCGCTTTGAATTCATTTTTCTGCGAAGAAATGTGTGAAAAACAGAGGAAGCTTTTCGTTTAGTGGGATTTTTCTTGTATTCATGGCAGCATAAACATAATAAGGCTGAATCTGCTACCCCGTCTCCCAATGACCATAGGCATACAATCAGGAAATCACTGATTTTATTTTTTTGTATAAAAAATTTACCCGTTGTCCGGGGAATTATCGGTATCTGCTGAAAGGAAAGCTTTGTAACAATCTGAGGTCTTTGCCCTTGAGCAGGCGGAATTCCATCAACGGGAGGAATGCCGGTAAGGGCAACATGGTGTGGCTGGAAATCAATGGTTTTGATAAAATTAAATCTTGGTTTTGTAAGATCAATAAACATACCGTCGAGATAATGTCCTCTTGTGGGACCATAACCTGCATCAGTCAAGGCTGATGGTTTGTCTTTATAACCGAAATCATCACCGCCTGTCGCGGAAAATCTGCTGTGTCCTCCAAGGGCGTGTTTGCCCCCGTATTGATCGGGAACTCCTTTGGCTGCCCGTTTTAACTGGGTTATTTTATTTCTATATAAGCGTCTGCCGCTGGCATTTGTCTCACAATCCGATGGTGCGGATTGTTCAGTGGCTATTAAAAGAACCTTTCTGCCGTTTATTGCCCTTTTTGAAACTGCAAGATACAAATGACCGTGATGACCGGTATCTTCGATGAGATTCCCTGAAACGGGATTAATATTTCCAAGGCCACCGAGAACAAGATTCAGATAGTAGTGCCTGCATGGGCTTTTACTTTTATTTTCCTTGCATCCCTTATAGACATCAGGATAAATTTCAGTTGCTTGAGTTTCTTCCACACCATGGGTGGCAAAGCCCCGTCTCTGGGGTTCATGTCCTGCCCACAGCCAGTTCCAGAACTCAGGAGCACCATTGCCCGGAGGAAGCCATACCATTACTCTTGCCGTATGGGAAATTGCGCTGCAGATCGGGATCTGGTCAAGAGCCCATGGCTGCCAGTCGTGTGTTTCTGCATTTGCCCCCTTATCAACCATTAATCCCCCGAATGCCAGCAGGGTAAATACCCTTCGCACCATGAGATTTTTCCATTCAACATTCAAAGTTGTCATCAGATCTGCATACCACAGAGCCACATCAAACTCCAGTTGTTTATCAGCGGGATTACGGTGAGTCGTGAAAAGTTCCTTGTACCTTTCAATTCCCATGGGATTTTTGATTGCACTTGCTCCCCCCTGATATGGAGCAATTCTTCTATCAAATGCTTTGACAGGATCAATAGGTTCGGGCATGATTTCTCCTTGTAATGTTAACTAACGGCCATGAATTCGAGCTGAATTGCTCTACGGAGTCTCTCAACAAACATAAAAGGAGCATCGGTTACTCCGTCAAAAGAGAATCGTTATTTTCAGGTTAGGATCGGAGATGAAATAAGTTGAACAGAAATAGCGCAGGATTCCGTCCCATGTGCAAGGCGCATTAAAGGTTGCATACTCACCGTATTCGGCCTTTGATGCAACGAAGTAGATGGGAAAAGAAGACAAGCAATTTCGTTCAACTTATAAAATTTTCGATCCTTAAGACCTTAAGGAATAACTTATGCCTGGTAATTGTTATTTGTCAAGATAATTCTGAGTATAGGAAAAACCTTGTCTTTGCTTAATTGGTGTGCTAATTGAATTCAAATACAGGCTACTGAACATAAGGCAGATCCGGTTTCTATCCCGAATTTCCTTAAAATCGACTATTTTGACAAACAAAAAACTGTATAAAATATTCAACCCGATTTAGCTGATTTTAATAATTTAAAACCTGAATGCTTTATGAGGTGAAATGCTGTGGCAGATAAACTGGATACTCTTTTTTCCCCTGACAGATTGCGTGGGAAATGGCTGAATAAAAACGATGCCGAATCCCATGATCAAAAAATAGAAAATCATCTACCTCGTGATGAACATACCAATCTTTACATGAAAATCATGAAGTCAATAAATGATCGTTGTTCAGGTAATGATCTCGAATTTTTGCAAAGCCTTATGGAGGAATTGGAAAACCTGCTGAATTTAAGGTTTAAAGGCAAAGAGCAACCATGTCCCCCGGAAAAGACGATGGAGATTAATCTTGCCATTGATAAAATCTTAAGTACTATTGAAGATATTGTGTGATATCATGGATAGCTTACATATTCAGCGCCACAACTCCGCCAAAATAAAGACCATACCCGATATAAATAAAATTGAAGCTGCAATATCAAAACAAAAACATAATTTTGATATAATATCTCTTCTGAGACTTTTATTTTTTATCGGATATGTGCCGGATGAAATCATATTTAAAAGTTATAATACCATGTGCTCCCAGACTGGTCTTATCAGACAGATTCGGTTTCATCATGAACCGGCTGAAAATGTTACCATAATACTGAATATGGGGCTTCTAAGCGCACAAGGAACTTTACCTAATTATTTTCAAAAATTCATCGATAAAGGCATGATGGATGTTAAATCTTTTTATCAATTTATCGGATATTTTGATCATTCAATGATGCATAGTTTCTTCAGCTATGTTTATCCTGAATTGAATCTTAACGGTTTACTTGATTTTGAACATATGAAATCAGGTTATCTGCACATGCTTGATCTGAAATCATGTTCCACACTTGACTGGATATTCAGACTGGTTTTTCCGGAACTTGAAGTATGGGTTGAGAAAGGTTTATTTCCCAAAAAAATTTCCATGAAACCTTTAAAACTCGGGCATGCAATACTCGGAGGTAATGCTGTATTTGGAAATAAAACGGATATTATGGTCCCGGGCAGGACAATAACTCTTTTCAGTGATGAAGAATTGACCAGCAGCGATTACCCCTGGCCAAAGGAAATAAAAAAAAGACTCAATAAAACTATATTCCCATTATTAAGCGTTATAGGTATTGATCTTGAAATTATCCTTGTTATTACTTCCCAGAAACAATGGGTTAAACTTCATCGTGGCAGCTATCTCGGATATGATAAGATCCGTGGAGGCAGTGACAGATATAAGCAGATAAGAATTTTCAAAGGTTATATTGATTCTTCCTCAGGTTAACACCTTTGCAATATAAATCGAAATTTAATATATACTCGATTATCAAGTTTTTATCGAACATTAAAGATTTAAGAGGGTCAGGCTTTCCTTATTGTCATTATCTCAACTTTTGAGGTTAACATATATTTATAGTTTGATAACAACGAATAAGAAAAGCCTGACCCCCGTTTTGAAAAAATTTC
>WGCX01000121.1 GCA_015493575.1 Desulfobacteraceae bacterium
ATATTGATGATGATTCTCCGGTCAGAAAATGACGTAGATAAAGGAAAATAAATTATATGCAAGATATTAATTTAGTTGTTGAGATTTGCGGCAGTGCAGGAGAGGGCACTATTTCCGCCGGCGAAATTTTAAGCAGGTTCATGAGCGGGCAGGGTTTTGAAATAATGTCCTTTGATTCATATCCTGCTGAGATCAGGGGATTTGGGAAATGTGTGGCTCATACACGAATCAGCACAAACCCTATTTTTTCTCCCGGTAAGTTTTCCGATGTACTTATCTCATTAAACGATAAACATTCCATTTCCCAATTGTCCTCATTAAAGCCTGATGGAATCCTGATTTATGATAACCAGCCGGCAAAACCTCATGAAGAAGATGAAAGTGTGGTGGGATGGGCAGGTCCCGGAATGATTTCCTATGGTGTTCCGCTTCAGATGCTGGCCAATAAGGCTGCCGGCAGTTCCAGGGGAATAAACATGGTGGCTTTAGGGGCAATGGCAGCACTTTTTTCCATGGATGAGGCTGGTTTTATCCATTCGATAATGAATCGTTATTCCAAAAAAAAACAGATTGTGATTGATTCCAATGTGAATTCTTTTAAAGAGGGCTATAACTGGACAAAAGAAAATATTAAAAAATCAGATTCAATTTACTTTGAGGGAATAAGGCCTGAAATACGGGGTGAAAAGCTGATAATTAACGGAAACGAGCTTGTGGCACGGGCAGCCTTAGATGCCAATCTCAAGTTTTATGCCGGATATCCCATCACCCCTGCTTCAAAAATTATGGAGATCTTGAGCAGGGAATTGCCAAAACATGGTGGTGTTCTGCTTCAGACAGAGGATGAAATCGCCGCAATTGGTGCGGTAACAGGCGCAGGATTCGGGGGAAAACGTGCAATGACGGCAACATCGGGGCCGGGTTTTGCCTTAATGACAGAATTTACCGGTCTTTCGCACATGGCTGAAGTTCCGGCGGTTATTGTGAATTCCCAGAGGGGCGGACCTTCAACGGGGATGCCCACTAAGACCGAGCAAAGCGATTTTAATGCTGCTCTGTTTTCAGGAACAGGGGACTGCCCGCGTGTTGTGCTTGCTCCAACGGATACGGGCTCGTGTTACAAGGCTGTTGTATCAGCTCTTTATATTGCTGAAAAATATCAGACTCTCGTGGTGGTGCTTTTAGATTTTTTTCTGTCAAACAGCATTAAAAATATTGATGTACCGGATAAACCGGGCGAAGAATACTTAAACGCAAATATCGCTCCTTCAGAAGAAGATTTAAAAGATTATAAACGATATAAAGATACTAAAAGCGGGATATCGCCAAGAGCCATACCAGGTACACCCGGAGGAATGTTTTTTTCAACAGGTCTTGAACATACGGAATACGGCAAACCCGATTACAGCGATGCGGGACATCTCAAAATGACGAGAAAACGTTACAGAAAATTTTTATCCGTTCTTCAGGATGCACCGGATGTGCAGGTATCCGGGGCAAAGAAAGATGAATTTGATATCGGTGTGATCTCCTGGGGCTCAAGTGCAGGCGCTGCCCGTGAAGCCGTTATGTCTGCTGAAAAAGAGGGCATTATTGCGGCTGCATTCAGTTCCATGATGCTTTCCCCTTTTCCTGAAAAAGATTTGATCGCCTTTGCCGGTAAATGTAAAAAAATTTTAATACCGGAGCTTAATTTTTCCGGGCAGTTTGCCCGTTATGCCTCAGGTATCATCAAACGGCCCGTGGAACAACTTAATTTCATCACCGGACGTCCCATGGCGGCTGAGGATATTCTTCACAAAATGAGAGATATGTAATTGCTTTAAATTATACCTCCTGAAGAGCAGGAGGTATGTGATTTTTTAGAAATATGTAATTTCAGGGATGTGTAATTAATGGAACAGATCAAATCACCATACTTAGATGAAAAACTGTTAGCGGTAAAACAAAATGATTTTTTAAAATACCGATCCCGTGATCAGCCGACCTGGTGTCCCGGGTGCGGGTATTTCGGTATTGCAGATGCATTTTACAAGGCCTGCAGAAATCTTGAACTCAAACAGGAAAATATAGCTGCAATCAGCGGTATTGGCTGCTCAGGAAGAACCCCGATCTTTATTAATTCATACGGTTTTCATACCCTGCACGGCCGATCCATTCCCGTTGCATCGGGTCTTAAGCTTGCAAGGGAAGATTTAACAGTGTTTGCCTTTGCAGGTGACGGGGATGCATTGGGGATCGGGGGCGGCCATCTGCCCCATGTGGCAAGAAAAAATATTGATATCACTTTTCTATTGTTTGACAATTCCATTTACGGCCTGACCAAGGGACAGTCTTCTTCAACAACCCCATATCAGATGAAGACCAGTTCCCACCCGGGGGGCAATCCGGATAAACCCTTGAACCCCATCCGGCTGGCATTGTCCTATGATGCTTCATTTGTGGCCAGGGGATATGCCGGTGATCCTGATGGGCTGACAAAGATTATTGAGGCTGGTGTAAAGCACAGAGGATTCAGTTTTATCCAGATTTTAACGCCTTGTGTTACATTTGATAAGGAGAATACAACCTGGGCAAAATTGAAAGAAAAAGTGTATCCTGTGGACCTGCATGAAAAAGAAAACAATAGGGAAACCGCCATGGCAGCAGCCGAACATGCACATTTTGGTACGGGAATTTTTTTCCGTGACAAAGAGCGCCTCCATTACCATGATGTCCTGCGACGATTAAATCCCGGGAAGGCTCATCATGTTTAGTGCAAAGTGCTTTTATAAAATACGGCTTTAAAGTATAGAAGTTGTTTACAAATGCAGAAATTTCTGCCATGAAAGGAAAATGGGTCTGGGTTTAAAATAAACTGCCATGAGGTGGATCTGACATGATGTGGATCTGAATTATCCTCATACAGCCCCTTAACAAAATGTGAAACTCTTATATTAATACGGAACCTTAAAGGCGTTTTATATATCACCAACATAAATAATATAAATAAGGAGTGAACTATGAAAAAGGAATCAGTGAGATTTTTTGTTGTTTTTATGATGTTGTTCTGCTTTGTACTGCCAGCCCATGCAGGTAATTTTAAAAATGTTGTCGTTTTTGGTGACAGCTTAAGTGACAGTGGGAATATATTTTCCATTACACAGGGAACTTATCCGCCGCAGCCATACCAGGGCCGTTTTTCAGATGGGCCGGTGTGGGTTGAATATCTTGTGAAGAGTCTGGGAATTTCCGGGGATTTTTCAAACTATGCTTTTGCCGGGGCAAATACAGGCACGACAAATCCTGCGGAGCTTGATGCCCCGGGGCTGCTGACCCAGATTCCGGCTTATGCAAACCTGTTAACTGCATCTGCAGCTTTCCCAACTGCCGTGCCTCAGCCCAAGGATACCCTGTTTATTATCTGGATCGGGGCCAATGATTTTCTCGACCTCGGCACATCGGACGATCCTGTTTCTGCCGTCAGTACTGCCATCAATAATATCAAAACAGGTATGACCCAGCTTATTAATCTTGGTGCCGATAAATTCATGTCAGTCAACCTTCCTGACCTTGGTTTAACACCACGGATAAATAAGGATGCAACCGCTTCCGCCGGTGGAACCCGGCTTGCCTCCTTATTCAATAATTCCCTTGAGATGATGCTTGAGGGGCTTGAATCCGCTTATCCGTCAATTAAAATCGCAAGGTTTGATGTATTCAGCTTATTGCAGGAGGTCACTTCCGATCCGGGTTCCTGGGGATTTACCAATGTGACCGATGCAAAATTTGACAAAAGTACCAATACCGTTGCCCAGGGCAACTATCTTTTCTGGGATGATATCCATCCGACAACCATAACCCATAAAATTATAGCCAAACAGGCTGCAGAGGTTTTATTGACCAAATTCAGTTTCATGGGGCAACCCAGCTTCGACTCTGCCCTCAAATTTACAATACCCTACGCTGAATTTGGTAATTCTGACTATGGTTTCCAGCTTGATTATTATCAAAACCCAGCTGATCCAGATGGATATTACTGGAAACTGGATACTTCAAGTCTTGGCGAAGCGCAGTGATTTAGATTACTTTGTATGATTTATCTATAATGATGATTGATATTACCCCCGCCGGTTTTTTTTGGGGAAAATCGGCGGGTATCACAGGACAGCTTTCAATCCAGAAAATGCTTGGACTTCATAGATAAGGATCGGAGAATAAAAAATATGGATGATGAACAGATTCCTGCTGATTATTCAGAAATGGATATTATAGCAGCAAAACAATTTGATAAAAAAGTTAAAGAAAATTTTATGCCAGCTATAATCTCAACCGTTAAGCAAATTGTTGAAGACTATGGGGACTTAGAAGGTGTGGGCGTAGATGTCGGTTGTGGTACGGCAGTGTTCGCAATAGAATTATGCAGACATTCTAAATTGAAGTTATATGCATTGGAAAAGGAAAAGGCTATCTCTGAAATAGCACGTATTAATATTGAAAAAGAACAAATGACTAATAGGATAACTCCAGTTCTTGGTGATGCGCATAATTTACCTTTTGAAAATGAATTTGCCGATTTTATAATCAGCAGAGGCTCGTATCATTGTTGGGACGATAAGGTGCATGTATTTAAAGAAATTTATCGAGTGCTTAAAAAGGGTGGGATTGCTTTTGTCGGTGGTGGATTTGGACGATATATCACCTATGAAGAACTAAAGAGGGTGAAATCTCTAAGAGACCGTTCTTTAGGAGAGAAGGGGGTAAAGGCTTACGGTTCACCTGATAAATTACGGGAGATTTTAGATCATGCAAATATCACCGATTACCGTATCATTTTTAGCGAAACAGATCTTTGGGCAGAGATGAAAAAATAGAAAAATGGAAAATATGCTGATATATTTTTGGTCCTTATGACTCCGTTTTTTCCATATCTACATAAAACACACATATGCAGATATAACACTTAAAAAAAAGACATCATTGCATTTTATTTTCCTATAATCATTTATCCTTCCTTGTAAGCATTCAAAATGTAAAGGTTTTTATATAATTATATTGTTAAATATCAATATGTTATTGTTTATTATTATAGTATGGCATCTCGTTTGCATTGATTTGTATTACTTTGTAATTTTATTCAAGGAATTTTGGATGGATGCTTTATTTTTATAAATTTTATCAACCTTTTAACAAATTTAATTAAGGAGTCAAAAAATATGAAATTGAAAAGTGTTATGATGTCGGGTGCTCTGGTGCTGCTGTCATTTTCTTCAGCCATGGCCGGAACAAATCAGGTTCTAAGTTCGGGTGATACAGCCTGGGTGATTGTGGCAACAGCCCTTGTAATGATGATGACCCCGGCTGGCTTAGCCCTTTTTTACGGTGGAATGTCAAGGTATAAAAATCTTTTGAATACTTTTGCCATGATTCTTGCAACTTATTGTCTTGTCAGTATCATATGGGTGCTTTGGGGGTATTCACTGGCCTTTGGGAACAGTTCAAGCCCTCTGTTGGGAAGCATGAAATATCTTTTTCTCTCCGGGATTAATGTTAACAGTTTGTCCGGAACGATTCCCACCCTTCTTTTTGTTCTTTTCCAGATGACATTTGCCTGCATCACTCCTGCACTTATAATCGGGTCAGTTGTGGGAAGAATGAAATTTTCGTCATGGCTTGTATTCACCATATTATGGGTAACTTTTGTCTATTGCCCTGTGTGTTACTGGGTATGGGGCGGTGGCTGGATGGCAAAAATGGGCGCAATTGATTTTGCAGGAGGAACTGTTGTTCATATTAATGCCGGAATTGCAGGGCTTGTGCTCTGTTTAATACTCGGTAAAAGAAAGGGATATGGCAAAGAACCGATGTTCCCTTCAAGCGTTATGCTGACAGCCCTTGGTGCAGGTCTTTTATGGTTTGGCTGGTTTGGGTTTAATGCTGGGAGCGCTCTTGCTGCAAACGGAATTGCAGCTTCAGCATTTTTAACGACGAATACTGCGGCTTCAATGGGAGCGATTGCGTGGATGGCTGCTGAATGGGTTCATGATAAACAGCCCACCGTTCTGGGAATTGCATCAGGAGCAGTGGCCGGACTTGTTGGGATTACTCCTGCGGCCGGGTTTGTAACTCTTTCCGGCGCCCTCATTATCGGGCTTGGAGCAGGTTTAATCGGCTTTTTCAGCGTAACTGTCATTAAACATAAAATAGGATATGATGATTCCCTTGATGCATTTGGAGTCCATGGTGTCTGCGGAATGTGGGGAGCCATTGCCACAGGTTTTCTCGCGTCTCCAGCTGTGAGCCAGGGAACGGCCGGGTTGTTCTATGGAAATCCAAAACAGGTGTGGATCCAGTTTATATCCATAGTGGCAACTGTCGGATTCAGCGGGATTGGCACTCTTGTCGTGATATACATTACCAAATTGTTGACAAATGGCATCAGAGTGGAAAAAGATTTTGAGGCAGCAGGCCTTGACCAGTCCGTACACGGGGAGAGGGGCTTTGAGATAGATTAGGATCGGAGATGAAATAAGTTGAACAGAAATAGGGCAGAATTCCGGCCCATGTACAAGGCGCATTATAAGGTCGCATACTCAACGTATTCGGCCTTTAATGCAACGAATGAAGTAGATGGGCCGGAAGACAAGTAATCTCGTTCAACTTATAAAATTTTCTATCCTTATCAGGCAGGCTATGTGCATTGGTTCGGGATTTTGTTCCGGCCGGAGCTTCTTTTATGCTCCGGCCATGCATACGGATATTATTTTTTATTTTACAAGAATCACTTCACCGGGATATATTTCAGATGTTTTTTTCAGTTTGTTCAGTAATCTTAGGCTGCTGACAGTTGTTTTGTATTTTCTGCTTATGCCATACAGGGTTTCCCCTTTTCTAACCGTATGAAATATTGAAGATTTTTTCTGTGTTTTTTTCATCACTTTTGTTCTTATAGGCTTATGGGTAATAGATTTTATTTTTCTGGTTGTGGATTTCGCAATAGTTTTTCTAACCTTTGGCCGGATCGCCTTGTTGTTAATTTTCTTAGACAGTGCTGCAAGCTTGCTTGTTATGGTGTCAAGCCTCTTTGTCAGAGTGTCGAATTTAACGGAAAGTGCGGCTTCAACTCTTTCAACTCTTAATTTATATGATTCAATGGAAGGGTTTGTGGCTGAAGGAGCTGAATTCCCTGATGAATCAATACCAGTTAATTTTGATTTTTCTTTGCGAAGTGTTGTTTCAATATCTGTAATTCTTTTTTCGAGGGCTTGAAGCTGTACATCATTTCCTGATCCGTTAGATTTTTGATTAAACGATGGACTGAAAAAGATAAAAAAAACGATCAGTGTTACCAGTCCTGCACCAAGCAGAATAAGAGAAAATTCACTTTTAAACATGGTTTTGCCGGATTTTCCACTTTTTTCTCCAGCATAACCGGATTTTTTTGTATTTTGTTTGCTTCCCATGGCATCATTCGTGTTTGATACCTGTTTTTTTTTCTTATTCATCGACACACTCCTTAAATATACAGGTTCTCTTTAACTGAATAACCGCCATGAGGTCAGACCGGATTTGACCTGAATCAGCCTCATGGCCGCTATTATACTTTAAATCTTATATTTAAAATATCTCCATCCTCTACAATATAATTTTTGCCTTCAACATAAAGTTTGCCCTGTTTTTTAAGTTCCTGCTCAGACCCGTATTCCATGAGTTCATCATATTTAATAACCTCGGCTCTTATAAATCCCCTTTGAAGATCTGAATGAATCACTCCTGCTGCTATGGGAGCAGCTGAACCCCTTTTGACCAGCCATTGTCTGACTTCATCTTCTCCCACAGTAAAAAAAGAAATAAGGCCCAGTGCTTTGAGGCACAGGCGGGTCAGCATTCCAAGGGCTGTTTCTTTAATACCAAGTGCCTCGAGAAATTCATTTTTTTCTTCATCTGTATCAAGGAGTGCGATTTCAGATTCAACTTTTGCAGAGACTATCATGGCCTCCATTTTTTCAGTTTCGCACTGGTTTTTAAATTCTTCAAGAAGAGAATAGTCTGCAAGATTATCTTCTGACACATTAAGGGCGAGAAGCATCTCTTTTTTAGTTATAAAAGGATAGCTTGTTATTAAAGATTCTTCATCGTCAGAAAGATTAATCAGTCTTAATGGCTTTTCCTCTTCTAAGAATTTCAGCATTTTTTCCATCAGGGCAAGTTCTTTAATCTGGGTTTCATCTTTTTTCTTTTTGCCAAGTTCTTTTATCCGCTGGATTCTTTTTTCCACAAAAATCTGGTCATGGATAATCAACTCTGAACTGACCATTGATGAATCACGCACAGGATCAATTGAGCCTTCAGCATGATATACGGCATCATCTTCAAAACAGCGTACCACGTGGCATACAGCATCCATATCCGCAATATCCCTGAAGATATCTCCCCTGGCAATGGTTTCCTGTTCCATTTTCGGAAGGAGAACAAGGTCAATTCGTGCTTTCACCTCTTTTTTCGGGGAATACATATGAACAAGTCTGTCAAATCTGGTATCCAGAATATCTGCTGTTCCCGGCAATGGTTTCTGGACGTTTGACTGTTCTTTGACTATGGTTTGTGTAAGAATCTGAAACAGGGTTTTTTTGCCTGTCTGGGGAAGGCCGATGATTCCAACTTTCATTTTATAATAAATCCTTTTAAAATATTTAATATACGGTTTGGTTCAGGCTTGAATTGTGTCAATCATTTTTAATATTATAAATTTTCATATAAGAAAAATAGATACACTTTTTTCCTTCTGGTCTTGTGCCAAATTTTAAAATCAGGTAATTATCTGAAAAATATGGTAACTAAAGTTCTGTTAAAAATTATTAATTATATC
>WGCX01000122.1 GCA_015493575.1 Desulfobacteraceae bacterium
GTTAAAATCTTTTTTACTTCTGATTATATCCAGTTGGATCATTTTAAGCTCAATATTTATAAAATCCTTGAATTCAATGATGGATATATAAAAAATATTAAAATAATTTATAAATTTTAAGCTGTGTTTGTCAAATGAAATTTGTGCATGGCTGCAGTGTTCATATATTTTTATGATTACTGGAGACAGACGCGGTTCTGTCCCCATATGACTTAAGGAGAAAAAAATGACCAATAAAGTAACGGGTTCTGTTGTGGTTGTCGGTGGCGGAATTTCCGGCATGCTCTCAGCACTGGATCTTGCAAATTCCGGGTATTATGTTTATCTCGTGGAAAAGACTCCTTCCATAGGAGGAGTCATGTCCCAGCTTGATAAGACATTCCCCACCAATGACTGCGCAATGTGAATTATCTCACCTACACTGGTCGAGGTCGGCCGGCATTTAAACATTGAACTTGTAACTTATTCTGACATTGAATCCATTGAAGGAACTCCGGGGAATTTCAAGGTTAAGATTAAAAAACGTGCACGCAGTATAAATCTTGACCGCTGCACCGGATGTGGTGAATGTGTTGAAGCGTGTCCTGTTACACAGCAGACTGCTGCAGCATGAAATTATTGCTGTATTTTTAGGCATCCTTTATTTGTCAGTTCACACTTTTATCTATTGTATAGAGTCAAAATCAGGTCAATACTGCATTGTCGAAGTTCTTTTTACAAAAAAAGTGTAAACTACTTTTGAATCATTATGAAGGATGCCTATTTTTAACGATTAATTTTAAGA
The DNA here is from genome assembly GCA_015493575.1 of Desulfobacteraceae bacterium. Taxonomy (GTDB): domain Bacteria; phylum Desulfobacterota; class Desulfobacteria; order Desulfobacterales; family Desulfobacteraceae; genus WGCX01. The sequence goes on from WGCX01000122.1 coordinate 785, forward strand.
AAATTAAACGAAACTGCTTTAAATTTTAACCCGGACAAAAAATAATCACCACAATTTTTAACGGAAGGTTTTTATGGCTATTAAAATAGAAATTGAATCTGATAAAATCCAGGAAATAATTAACCGCCATAACTCAAATCCTGAGAACCTGCTTATGATCTTGCAGGATATAATGGAAGTATATAATTATGTTCCACCGGAAGTTATCCCTGTTTTAGTAAAAGAACTGAATATAAAACCAAGTATGATTTACAGCGTGGCCACGTTTTATAAAACTATTTCCCTGGAACCGCGCGGTAAACATATCATTAATGTATGCACCGGAACTGCCTGTCATATTCTCGGGGCGGAAAAAATAAAAAGTGCATTTAAGGAAAAACTCGGAATTGAAGAAGGACAGACATCGGAGGACTTAATGTTTTCCCTTGAAAGTGTACGCTGCATAGGCTGCTGTGCATCGGGTCCTGTTATTATAGTTGATAAAAAAATATATGGTGCTCTTAATCATTCCAAGGCTCTCGAAATTTTGGAAACTTATGAGAAACCTCTAAAAGAGTGTGAGGCATAAGGAGGTTAAACAATAATTATGACAAGATTTAATAGTGTTAAAGAGTTTCAGGAATACAGAGAATCCTTGAACACAGCAAAAAAGAAACAGACAAGAAAAATAATTTCACTCTGCTCCGGTTCAAGCTGCAGTGCCTATGGCACACCCGGAGTTTACGATGAGCTGGTCAGGGAATTAAAAAAACAGGGTCTTGATGATAAATTTGAGGTTAAACTGACCGGATGCCATGGCTTCTGTGAAAAAGGTCCCATAATGGTGATTCATCCTGAAGGGATATTTTATTCTCAGCTGAGAAAAGAACACATGGCTGAAATTGTCGAAAAAACCCTTAAAAACGGTGAATTGATTAAACAGAGGCTCTTTAAAATCGAAGCAACAAAGGCAAAGGTTCCCCTTGAAAAGGACATCCCTTTTTATAATCTCCAGGAAAGAATCATACTTGGCAGCAACGGTATCATAGATCCTGCAAGTATTGATGATTATATATCGGTTGGAGGTTACGCCGCCCTTGAAAAAGCCCTGTCTGAAATGACACCTGTTGCTATCATTGATGAAATAAGCAAATCCAAACTCAGAGGCAGAGGTGGAGGTGGTTTTCCAACGGGAATTAAATGGAAAACCTGTGCAAAGTTCAAGGGGCCAAGATATATAATATGTAATGCCGATGAAGGAGACCCCGGTGCATACATGGACAGAAGTGTTCTTGAAGGCAATCCCCACAGTGTATTGGAGGGAATGATCATAGGTGCTCTTGCAATAGGTTCTGAGCAGGGTTATGTGTATGTACGCCATGAATATCCCCTTGCAGTTAAAAATCTTTCAATGGCAATTGAAAAAGCAAATGAATATGGTCTTCTCGGAAAAAATATACTTGGCAGTGATTTTAATCTTGATATTTCCATAAGCAGGGGCGGAGGCGCTTTTGTATGCGGTGAATCCACAGCCCTTATGTCCTCCCTTGAAGGAAAGCCCGGAAGGCCAAGGGCAAAATATGTACATACCGTTGAAAAGGGTTTCAGGCAGGGGCCATCTACACTTAACAACGTTGAAACATGGGCAAATGTTCCTGTAATCATAAATAAGGGAGCTGACTGGTACAACAGCATCGGAACAGAGCACAGCAAAGGAACAAAAATTTTCTCCCTTGTGGGAAAGGTTGTAAATACAGGGCTTGTGGAAGTTCCCATGGGAACAAGTCTCAGAAAGATTATTTTTGACATAGGCGGAGGGATCGCAAAAAAGAAAAAATTCAAGGCTGTTCAGACAGGCGGCCCGTCAGGTGGGTGTATTCCCGAGGAGTTTCTTGATACAAAAGTTGACTTTGATGAGCTTGTAAGGCTTGGTTCAATCATGGGATCAGGCGGTATGATTGTAATGGATCAGGACACCTGCATGGTTGAAGTTGCAAGGTATTTTGTTGAATTTTTAAGGGATGAATCCTGCGGACAGTGCAATCCCTGCCGTGAAGGTTTAAAGCAGATGCTTGATATCCTGACACGAATATGTGAAGGAAACGGAAAGGACGGAGATATTGAACTCCTTGAAGAATTAGGGGAAACAATCCAGAAATTTTCCCTATGTGGTCTTGGCACATCTGCCCCCAATTCGGTTTTATCAACAATTCGCTATTTCCGCGATGAATACGAATCTCATATAAAGGATAAAAAATGTCCTGCAGGAGTGTGCAAACCTCTTTTCCATTATGAGATAGATGAAAACACCTGTACGGGCTGTGGCCTTTGTGCGAAAAAATGTCCCCAGGAGGCTGTAACGGGAAAGAAAAAGGAACCCCACAGCATAGATCAGGAAAAATGTATAAGATGTGGAATTTGTTACGATTCATGTAAATTTAACGCAATCGTTATCAAATAACTGCCATGAGGCAGATCTGGTTTTAGCGCCGGATTTGCTAACAAAAAAATATAAAAAATCCGTTTTGATATACGAAGTCTTTCATATAAAAAATCATATCAAGGATAATATCTATGATCACTTTTAAAATTAATAATAATGAAGTTCAGGGCGAAGAAGGCCAGTACATACTTCAGGTAGCACAGAAATACGGAATTGAAATTCCAACCCTGTGCCATCACAAGGCACTGGAACCTGCAGGTATGTGCCGTATGTGTACCGTTGAAGTTTTTGACGGCAGACGGACAAAATTTGTCACATCCTGCAACTACCCCATATGGGAAGGGATGGAGGTGTTTACCGACACGGAAGCGGTTCACAAAGGGCGCAGGCTCATTGTTGAAATGCTATATGCAAAATGCCCGGATGTATCTCTTTTAAAAGGACTTGCAGAGCAATACGGCATTGAAAAACCCCGTTTTCCCATGGGTGATGACGATTGTATTTTATGCGGTCTTTGCGTGCGCATGTGTGAAAAGGTTGGAAACAGCGCCATAAGTCTTACGGGACGCGGTCTTGACATGAAAGTTGACACACCATTTCATATCCAGAGCGACGTGTGCATGGCATGCGGTGCATGCGCTTCTGTCTGTCCCACGGGCCATATAACCCTTGAAAAAATCAAAAAAGAGTTTACAAAACAGCATCCCATTCCTATTCCTTCTGAATATGAAATGGGACTTAAGGGAAGAAAGCCGATCTATGTGCCATATGCGCAGGCGGTTCCCAACAATCCGGCCATTGACCGCGATGTGTGCATGCATTTTAAAACAGGCAAATGCCAGGTGTGTAAAGATATCTGCCAGATGGATGCCATTGATCATACAACGGAAGATGAGATCGTTGAACTTGATGCAGGAGCTGTGATACTTGCCCCGGGTTTCACCCCCTTTGATCCTTCGGATCTCGACAATTACCAGTATGCCCAGCATCCAAATGTCATGACATCCATGGAGTTTGAAAGGATTCTTTCTGCATCAGGACCCACAAATGGTCATTTGACAAGGCTTTCCGACAATAAGGAACCAAAAAAGATAGCCTGGTTCCAGTGTGTTGGATCAAGGGATATGAACAGGTGCGATAATAAGTACTGCTCTTCAGTCTGCTGCATGTATGCACTTAAAGAAGCTGTTATTGCAAAGGAACATGCAGGAGATGAACTTGACTGCTCGATTTTTTACATGGATATCAGAACACATGGCAAGGATTTTGAGAGGTATTACAACAGGGCCAGGGAACAGGGAATACGATTTATCCGAAGCCGTGTCCATACTGTAAATCCTGACCATGATTCAGATGATCTTATTATCGATTATGTCAGTGAAACAGGTGAAAAGATCGAAGAAATTTTCGACATGGTGGTCCTTTCCATCGGCCTTGAAATTTCACCTGAAACCATTGAAATGGCAAACAGGCTGGGCATTGACTTAACCGAAGGCAATTTTGCAGCAACTTCAAGCTTTACCCCTGTTGAAACCAGCAGAAAAGGCGTTTTTGTATGCGGTGCCTTCCAGGGTCCAAAGGATATTCCACAGTCAGTTGTAGATTCCAGTGCTGCAGCAGCCGTTGCAGGAGCAATGCTGAGTTCCGGGCGTAACACAACTACAAAAAAAGAAGAAATTATTCCTGAAACCAATGTTGTTGGTGAACGTCCAAAAATTGGTGTGTTTGTCTGTAAATGCGGGTCCAATATTGCAAGCGTGGTGAACGTTCCGGAAGTAAGGGATTATGCGGCAAACCTGCCCTATGTTGAATACACTGCTGACAATCTCTACTCATGTTCCCAGGATACCCAGGACGGCATGGCCCAGATCATCAAGGCTAAAAATCTGAACCGTGTTGTTGTTGCATCCTGCACACCGAAAACACATGAACCTCTTTTCCAGGAAACCATGCAGAATGCCGGTGTTAACAAATATCTCTTTGAGATGGTAAATATCAGGAACCAGGATTCCTGGGTTCATAAAAACACCCCTGAACTTGCAACTGAAAAGGCAAAGGACCTTGTAAGAATGGCCGTTGCCAAGGTCGCATTAATGGAACCCCTTGAAGAGGCTGAACTGCTTGTCAACCCCGTTGCAATGGTTATTGGCGGCGGATTATCAGGTATGACCGCTGCAAAAAACCTTGCCGAACAGGGCTATGTTGTCCACCTTGTGGAAAAAATGGGTTTTCTTGGAGGCAATGCAAACAATCTTTATAAAACCTTTCAGGGTGAAAATGTTCAGGAAAAGCTTTTATCCCTGATTGATGAAATTAAAGGCAACGACAAAATAAAGCTTCACCTTAATACAAAGCTTGAAGATGTTGAAGGTTTTGTGGGAAATTTTAAATCAACTCTTGTTTCCGATAAAAATGTCATGGAACTTGACCATGGAGTTGCCGTAATCGCAACGGGCGCATCTCAATATGAACCTGATGAATACCATTACGGCGAAGATGAAAGGATAATCACAAGTCTTGATCTTGACAGGAAGTTCATAGATAACAACCCCTCACTCAAAGACCTTAACTCAGCGGTTTTTATCCAGTGCGTGGGTTCAAGGGAACCACAACGACCCTATTGTTCAAGGGTGTGTTGCACACATTCCATTGAAAATGCCCTTGAATTAAAGAAAATAAACCCTGAAATGGATGTTTTTATCCTCTACAGGGATATAAGAACCTATGGAGAAAGGGAGTATCTCTATCAAAAGGCAAGGGAAAAAGGTGTAATTTTTATCCGATACTCACTGGATAACAAGCCTGTGGTTAATATCAACGATAAAAAAATATCAATTACCATAACGGATCATGTACTTAAGCGTCCCCTTGAAATTGAAACGGATCTTATAACCCTTGCAACTGCAATTGTTCCGTACAGGGATGAAAAACTTGCCAATTTCTTTAAAGTTCCCCTTAATGAAGACGGGTTCTTTGTTGAAAAACACGCAAAACTCGGGCCGTCGGAATTTGCAACGGACGGGGTGTTCCTCTGTGGAATGGCCCATTATCCAAAACCCGTTGATGAATCAATTGCCCATGGTCAGGCTGCAGCATCACGTGCTGTAACACTGCTTGCAAAGGAAACCATCCATACAAGCGGTACTGTTGCAAAAGTAAATTCCGTTTTCTGCAGTTCATGCGGCGTATGTGTTTCAATCTGCCCGTATTCTGCCCCGTCATTTGAAACTGAAGGCAGATTTGCAGGAAAAGCCCGGATTAATCCAGTGTTGTGCAAGGGATGCGGACTCTGCGTGGCATCCTGCAGATCGGGCGCTATTCATCTAAAGGGATTTGATACTAACCAGATTTTTGCCCAGATATCTGCTTTAAGTGAAGCGTAAAATGAAAAGAATATTATTCTTTGCGTAACGTCTGAAGATTTCAGGTTACAATAAAATATGGAAGTTGCGCTTTGTTATACAGCACTTTTTTACAAAAAAAGGCAAAAAACAAAAATCGAGAAATATAAAATATAAAAGAGATATCATAATTCTCTTAATGAAACATGATAAAGGAAATACAAAAAATGACTGAAGGAAAAACAAAAATCGTTGCTTTTTTGTGTAACTGGTGCAGTTACGGTGCGGCAGATCTTGCCGGAGTCAGCAGGCTGCAGTATCCTTCCGACACCCGTGTCATCAGGATACCGTGCACAGGAAGAATGAGCCCGGAATTTATTTTGTCTGCATTTAAGGAAGGAGCAGATGGTGTCTGGGTTTCCGGCTGACATCCCGGAGAATGCCATTACCTGGAAGGTAATTACTATGCCAGACGGAAATTCGCCCTCATGGGAAATCTTCTTGAACATATTGGAATTGAAAAGGACAGGCTTCACTTTTCCTGGATATCCTCGGCAGAAGCAACCAAATTTGTAAAGGTTGCAAAAGAGGTAACAGAAAGTGTAAAAGCTCTTGGTCCCAATAACAGACTTGTAAAAAAGTTAGGCTGAGGGGTTAAATTTTATGGATAGTTTAACAGATAAAATCAGGACACTGTGCACCGGTCTTTTAAAGGACGGAAAGGTTGACATGATCGTGGGCTTTAAAAAAGGAACCATACCCATGTCAAGCTGCCCCTGTGTTGCAAGAACCCCGGAGCAGGCAAAAGAATTAATCTGGGACAGCAACTGCACATTAAATCTTGCCAATTATCTTACAAACAGAAAAGAAAAAATTGGTGTTGTTGCAAAAGGATGCGATTCCAGAAATATTGTGAATCACATCATTGAAAATAAAGTGACAAGGGAAAATCTTTACATTATTGGTGTGCCCTGTGACGGAATGGTTGATAAAAGAAAAATCAGAGCTCTTTTTAATGATGATATCACCTTATTTTCGGAAGAGAATAATAAACTTTTTGTGGAAACTGCATCTGAAAAAAAAGAACTTGATAAACAGGATTTTCTCAAAAACAATTGCACAACATGCATTCACAGAAATCCTGTCATTTATGATGAACTTGCTGCAGATCCTGTTGAAGAACAAAAGATAGAGAATCGATTTGCAGATGTCATTAAAATAGAAAATATGAGTTCAGATGATAAATGGAATTATTTCAACGATCTTATCAAAGACTGTATCCGCTGTTATGCGTGCAGGAATGCATGCCCTCTGTGCTATTGTCCCACATGTTTTGTGGATGAATCAAATCCCCAGTGGGTTGGCAAGGGTCAGGATATAAATGATGTAAGAACTTTTCACCTTTTACGGGCATATCACTGTGCAGGAAGATGTACTGACTGCGGAGCCTGTGAAGAGGCCTGCCCCATGGATATACACGTGAGAGCTTTCACAAGAAAACTTGTTAAGGATTCCTGTGAAATTTTTGACTGGGAACCGGGTCTGGACCCGAATAAAAGGCCTGCTCTTGATACATTTAATCCTGATGATCCTGATGGATTTATCAAGTAAGTGCTCTGGCAGATTTTATTTTTTTTAAATCCGCCCACGACAAAGCATGAAACTCTCATTCCTGTTTATCGGAAAGTTTGAGTTTCCTATGAAAAAGAGGACAGTATTATGAAAGTCATAAAAATTGACAAACAAAACTGGACCGGAGGGATTGATAAATCAAGGGAAAATTATCAAATTTTCGGCCCTGTTAAAGATAAAGAACATTTTGTTTTTAAAAAGCTTAACTTAAAAGAGTATCCGGATATGGAAAATGCACTTTCCGTTCTTTCTCCAAAATCCATACTTTTCCCTCAATCTGAAAAAATACTTGCCGCATCCCTTGATGAATCACAGGATGATCATCATATAATGAAACGGGTTGCTACAGATTATTCACCAAGGGCTGTGATTGGTATAATGCCCTGTGATGCAAAGGCTGTACAGCTTGTGAAATTAAATTTTGACACAGATGATTACAGGGATCCATACTGGTGCGATGCATATGAGGCAACAACTTTTGTGGGACTTGCCGTAAACAAACCATCTATTTATGATTTTACACTGTCAATGGGCTCCGGACCATTTGCAGAAGAGGGTCTTGATGTTTTACTTGTTGACTGCAAAGATCACTTTCTTGCCAAAGTGCTGTCAGAAAAAGGAGATGCCTTTCTTAAAGCATCAGGTTTTACAAGTGAAGCAGATGCAGATAAATCAGCGAAACTGATAAATGAGATCAAAAATCAAGCTGAAAAAGCCATTGACGCAGAAAAAGTCAAGACTGAAAAACTTAAGGAAAAATCCCTGCTTGAACTGCACGGGGCTTCCTTTTGGGAAGATTTAAGCTTTTCATGTATCAACTGCGGAACGTGTACCTTTGTATGCCCCACATGCTGGTGCTTTGATATCCAGGACGAAACAAAGGGTAAGAAAGCCGTAAGATTCCGTAACTGGGACTCCTGTATGTCTCCTCTTTTTACCCTTCACGCCTCAAGCCATAATCCAAGGGCTGAAAAGGTGCAGAGAGTACGCCAGAGATTCATGCATAAACTCAAGTACTTTGTGGATAAATATGATCAGGGCACCATGTGCGTCGGATGCGGCAGATGCGTTGTCCATTGTCCCGTGAACATTGATATTCGTGAAATTTGCAATACTATGAACTCCTATGAAGCAGAGCAGGCATAGAAAATGACAAAAAAAATATCAATAGAATTAAAAAGATCACAGGAGTTAAAATGAAAAATCCTTATATGCCATATCCGGTTCGAATTGATGATATTCAGATTGCAACTGAGGATAGATCCCTTAAGACATTTAAATTTGTATTTTTAAATAAAGAGGATGAAGAAAAATTTTCCTATCATGCAGGTCAGTTTGCAGAGCTGTCCATTCCGGGAAAAGGAGAAATTCCCATTGGAATTGCCTCCTCTCCAACGGAAAAAGGGTTTGTAAAATTTACTGTATTTAAGACCGGTGTTGTAACTTCTTATCTTCACGATATGAAGGCTGGTGATATAATGGGTATCAGGGGTCCCCTTGGCAACTGGTATCCCTGGGAAATGCTGGAAAAAGGCAAAAATATTGTTATAATCGGAGGAGGTTTTGCCTTTACCACCTTGAGATCATCCATTATTTACATGCTTGATCCTGCTAACAGATCAAAATTCGGGAACATTGATGTGATTTACGGATCAAGATCTCCCGGCATGCTTTTGTATCAGAATGAGCTTTTTGAATGGGAAAAAAGAGATGATATCAATATGAACATCACCGTTGACGGAACCGATGATCCTGACTGGAAATACAATGTGGGTTTTGTTCCGACAATTGTTGAAGAAAAAGCCCCCAAGGCTGATCCCGACACCTATGCAATTATCTGCGGCCCCCCTATAATGATAAAATTTACCCAGCCGGTTCTTGAAAAACTCGGTTACAGGGATGACCAGATCATAATGAGTCTTGAAAACAGAATGAAATGCGGCATAGGCATGTGCGGAAGATGCAATATAGGCAAAGAGCTTGTGTGCAGGGACGGACCGGTATTTACTCTCGAGCAGTTAAACATGACTCCGAAAGAGTATTAATCTTAAAAAAAACAATAATTTGATATTGACAATGAAGAGTATGTAAGATATTGTGCACAAATGCAAAATGTGAAGATTAGACGGTCAGTCTTAACTCATAGCTAAAATAATTATTTTTTTACAGGAGGTAGTATTAATGGCAAGTGTAGAAATGAACGGCAAAACTTTTGAAATAGATGAAGATGGATTCCTGCTTGATTATAAGAGCTTCAGTGAGGAATGGGTTGAGTATGTAAGACAGCAGGAAGGTATTGAGGAGCTTAATGACGAACATAAACAAGTAGTTAAAATTCTTCAGGACTACTACGAAAAAAATGGTATTGCTCCCATGGTTCGTGTACTTTCCAAGCTTACCAAGTTCAAACTCAAACACATCTATGAATTATTCCCGTCAGGACCAGGTAAAGGTGCTTGTAAAATGGCCGGACTTCCTAAACCTACAGGATGTGTGTAATATTATTTTTGTATCATTAGTAAGATAGGATTATAATCTTAAAAAAGGCCCTGTACATAAAAATACAGGGCCTTTTTTATTGTCTAATTTTTATTGTTTAGCGGGTCAATTATTATGCCGGGCATTGATGAAATTGATAAACGGATAATCAACAGTATTCAGTCCTCTTTTCCCATAGTATCAAGACCATATAAAAAAATTGCAACAGATCTTGATCTTTCGGAAGATGAAGTGATACGCAGGATCAGACATCTTAAGGATAATGGCTATATCAGGAGGATAGGCGGAAATTTCGGACCGGGTAAGCTTGGTTTCTGCAGTACTTTATGCGCAGCCGTGGTGCCGGATGACAAACTTGAACTGTTTACAGAAACAGTTAATGAATATTCCGGTGTAACCCATAATTATATGCGGGAACATGAATATAATATCTGGTTCACTTTTATAGCACCCTCATCTGAAGATATAGAGAAAAGCCTTGAGGAAATATCAAAAAAAACCGGGGTTAAAAATATCCTTAACCTTCCTGCCACTGACATATTTAAAATAAGCGCACAGTTCAAGGTATGAAATCCCCGGTAAGACTTGCCCTGGTATTACAGAACTCCATTCCGGGCAATACTGACAGAAACCTTGAAGACTGCCTTGATTTTGCACACAAAGCTGCAGCATCCCACGCTTCAATTGTTATTTTTCCTGAAATGAATATCACGGGGTATCTGTCCGGAGAAAAGATTAAGGCCTTTGCAGATACCATACCAGGTAGAATTTCCAGCGCCCTTTCAAGTTCGGCAGTAAAAAAATCCATTACAATTCTTGCAGGTATGGCTGAGAAAAATGATCATGGCGATATTTTTGCATCACATGTTGCTTTTCTGCCGGACGGTTCTGTCTTTGTTTACAGGAAAATTCATACAGCTCCGCCTGAGAAAGCCGTTTTTACAAAGGCAAATAAAGTGGAAATCTGCGAGGCACTTGACTTTAAGTTCGGAATCCAGCTTTGCTATGATGCCCATTTTCCAGATCTTTCCAAATCAATGGCCGTAAAAGGAGCAGATATAATATTTATTCCCCATGCTTCTCCAAGGGGAACACCACAGGAAAAATTTGACTCCTGGATGCGTCATTTAACAGCAAGAGCCTTTGATAATGGAATTTTTATTGCTGCATGCAACCAGGTTGGGGACAACAGAAAAGGACTTTCGTTTCCGGGAGTTGCCGTTGTCATAGGTCCGGACGGAAATATTCTAAAAAAACATTTGTCCATGAGTGAGGGGCTGTTTTTCGTTGATATTGAACCGATCATGCTTGACAGGGTGAGAAATCATAAAATGAGGTACTTTCTGCCCAACAGGAGAAAGGATTTATTTAATATTTAATTTCCGAATTCCCGTAACCGTCACATGCTTCATACGATATCATTAATCAAATTTAATGTTGTGTTAAATTTAATGTTTTGTTTTGTCCCTGCGAAGCTGGATATATGCATTTTTGATGGCTGTGTACGGATCTATTGAATCATCCTTTAATGTTTTATAATCTCCAAGTTTAAATGATGTGTTATTAATTTTATCAAAACCACTTATGCCGATGGATAATGCATATGGATTTACATAATTTACAGGTTTTAAGAAAGCGTCGCCCACATAACCTGTAAGGTCACGTAAAGTAAAAGGGCCTAATACAGGCAGTACAATATAAAATCCTTCCCCAATGGAATATGATCCCAGAGTCTGACCAAGATCTTCATCAAAATTTTTTAATTTAAAAACCTTCTGGGCAGGTTGTCCCAATCCGAGACCGCCTGCAGAGGAATTCATGATAAAAATAGTAAGCTCTGATCCTGCTCCTGAAAATTTTCCCTGAAGGATAGCGTTCACAAATCTGACAGGAAATAAAAGGTTGTAAAAAAAATTTTTGATGTCACTGCGTACAATAAGGGGAACAGCTGATTTATACCCTTGTGTTACAGGCTTTATCAGCCAGAAATACAATTTATCATTGAACTGATACATCCTGTAATTAAACCGGTAAAGCGGATCAGGCACTGTTTCAGTATTCTGTTGTACTGCATAATCTTCAAAAAGCCCGTCACCTGAATTGTTATCTTCGGCATAAACTGACGCTGTAAAACAAAATATAATGAATATAATAGCAGCAAACAAAATAAATAAATATTTATTTTTCATTTTCCAACCTTTTTTTTAAGTTCAGAAATTATCTGTTCAGGAGTTTCCATAAATTTATTCCTGTATTGAGCCCTGTAATTTGATACAAGACTGACACCTTCAATTTTAAGGTCATAAATTTTCCATTGCCCCTGTTTTCTTTTGAGCATTCTGTAAATTACAGGTGTTATGATCCCGTTATGCTTCACTTCAGTTACGACATCGGCACGTTTAATACCAGATTTTGTCGGAGGAAGCTTTGTTGTCTTAATATATTGGATGGAAATGTTATTAATGCTATTTTTATTGAGTTTTGCAAAATAGGCCTGGGCGATGAGATGGGAAAAATATTTACTGAAATCATTCCTCTCCTTTTTAGAAAATCGTCTCCAGTTTCTGCCAAGCACCCCCCTGGCAAGAGCCATGAAGTCAAATGTAGGTTCGCATTTATCAAATAATATTTTCTGTAAAATTTCCTGCTGAGATTTTCCTTTATAAGCAGGATCATTTAAAATGGATATGCTCTGATTTACGCAATGCTTTAGTACAGCTTCAGGGCCGTCATTGGAAAAAACAGGTCCATTAAAAGCATCAGCAGAAACTTTACCGGCAAAATCACCCATTGATAAGAGTATTAAAAGAAAAATACAAAACGACAATATTTTTTTAAATTGCTTTTGTTTTTTAAAATCAGTTTTCAACGATCAATTCCTTTTTTAAGATACCTGTTAATAACCTGTTAATATAACTATTTATCTTTATTTCTACTGAACATGTATTTTTTTACAAGGCCCTCAATGTCAAGGGCAGGTTCAGTATTAAAAATAGTATCCCCCGGAGCAAGCGTTTCATCCGATGCACCTGGAGACAGGCTGATATATTTATCTCCGATGATGCCGGATGTTTTAACCGATGCGATAACATCCTCGGAAAGTTTTACTTTTTTATTGATACTTAATTCCACCTTGGCAAGTAGTTTTTCAGTATCAAGGACAACCGAGGTAACGCTGCCGATTTTAACCCCTGCCATTTCCACACTTGCTCCTTTTTTCAGGCCGGCAACCGAACTGAAATATGCGAAAACAGAATAATTATCCCGGGTTTTAAGCTGTCCTATTTCCGTTACAAGATAGGCAGAACAGACAAGTCCGATTATAACAAAAATGCCAACATATAATTCAATGGTACTTTTTTTCATTTTATTACAAATCCCTGAAATCTACTTTACCATTAATAAAAGAATTTACCCCTTCTATATCAGATTTCAAAATATCATCGGGGCTTCCCTGAAATAATATTCTGCCGTTATCAAGCATGATTACCCTTTGGCAGATATCAAAAATTTCCGGTATCTCATGACTTACAACAACCCCGGTAAACCCAATCCGCTGCTGGTATTCCTGTATCATTGAATGTACAGCATGCTTGCGCACCGGATCAAGCCCGGTAGTTGGCTCATCAAAGAGAACGACATCGGGATCAGTGACAAGGGCGCGGGCCAGAGCAACCCTTTTTTTCATTCCTCCTGAAAGTTCAGCCGGAAATTTATCAAATGTGGTTTCAATCTCAAGCTGTTTCATTCTCATCATCACCTTTTTTCTGATTTCATCTTTTCCAAAGGATGATTTCTCGCTTAACGGGAGTGCAATATTATCAAAAACATTTAAAAAATCAAACAAAGCGTTTTCCTGGAACATATAACTTAATTTCTTTTTAAAAATTTGTCTTTTCTTTTTATCCATGGAAGATAAATCTTTACCAAAAATCAGGATTTTACCGGAATCCTGAGTCAAAAGTCCTATTATATGTTTTAAAAGTACACTTTTTCCACATCCGCTTTTTCCAATAACAGCGGTAATCTCACCTTTAAATATTGAAAGGTTAACACCATTCATTACATGATTGGAACCAAAACTTTTTTTTACATCAATAAATTGAATAAGGGGTTGTTTCATATAATTTTTATAAAAGTAAAAATGTTATTATATAGTCAAAGATAAATATAAGTACACATGAATCCACTACTGCCGTTGTTGTTGCAACACTTACGCCTTTTGCTCCAAATCCTCCACCTTTCTGCAGATGAGTAA
>WGCX01000123.1 GCA_015493575.1 Desulfobacteraceae bacterium
TCTTCCAACAGTTTTTTGTATTCTTTCTCCTTACTTTCAAAATGTTTTTCCAATCTCTTTATTTGCTCATTTTTCTGGGAATGTTCGTCAAAATTTGATTCTAACAGATCTAATTCCAAAGAATGAATGATTTTCTTAATTTCATCTACTTCTTCTTTATCCTTTTCGATTGCACGTTTGTAAGATTCAAATATTTCTTCCAAATCACTTATAATTCGATCACGGCTCTCCACACGACGATCCATGTTATCCAGAAAAGAAAATAATGAGATGATTCTAAAATCGACCACTATCCCCTTAATAGAATCATAAGCACTGACGCCACTATATTCAATATCATTTTCATCTAATACATCTTGAAAGTTATCAAGAATATCTTTAATGTCATCTTTGGATTTCAAATCTGCTTTATTAGCAATAATATAGAGTTTTTTGTCCTCCCAGGAAATCTCTTGCAAAAAGTTCAAATCCGATTGAGGTATCGTCCCATTGCCGTCCAGACCAATAATCCACAGGACAACATTTGCCTGTTCTAAATACTCTTTTGATGTTCCCATGTCTTTTCCGGTAAAACCATCGACTGTGTCTGAAGGGTTATAACCTGGGGTATCAATGAAACAGATATTATTATAGGCAAATGGCGTTTCTACAGTCACTACAGGAATAATGTCTTTCAAATTGAAGGAGAAGGATTTCACAAAGTCATGGGATAATTTCTTATATAAATCAGCAGGAATATCGATTTTCCCGCCTTTTGCTGACAATCCTTTTATTGTGTTTTTTTGACCTGATACGACGTATGTTGGAATTGCGGTAACCGGTTTCATTCCCACAGGCAATTGAATGGCAGTATTTTTGAAAAAACGGTTTATAAATGTGGATTTGCCAGCACTATAACCACCGCCCACAGCAATAATATTTTTATTGTAAATGCTTGAATATGTAACTATATTTCTTAACTGTTTTTTTACGGCCTGCAATTCAAGAACAGTTTGGGCTTCTTGTGCCAGTGATTTTTCCTTATTTGCAAAAGACATGAATTCATTGTCAATAAGGCCAACAAATTGGTTGAAAGCCTTATTTTCAACACCTTTTGCAGATAAGATTTTAGACACCAGATCTAATCTGATTTTATAATAATCAGGGTCTTTGGGCCCTTTAGCGGTTTTTTCTTTATTATTTGCTTTTTCCAACGGTATTTTTTTAGGTGTTGCAGTCCTTTTGTTAATCTTTTTATTGCCGCTATCTTCGGTGTTGACCACTGTTTTCATCTTCGTAAGTTCATGTAAGAGCGCATCAATGGTATATGCGTGGTCTCTGATTTTTAGGGCCAAAGAATGGTGATCCTTTTCAAGTTCAGATAACATTTTAGTTGCAGGTTGTTTCGAACGCAGATTTCTTTCCAATTCCTTTAGTTTACCGTTCAGTTCTTGGTATTGCTTTTTTAGTTTTTTGTTTTGATCTTGACCTTGTGCCAGTTTGTACGAAACTGTTTTGATAAAATCCTTGAGATACGATTTTTTCGTGTTTTTGCTTTCCTCCTTGAAATATGATAATTCTGTTTTAATCTTGGATAGATTTCTGGAACATCTACGTAATTCCTTTGAGAGACTATTCTGTCCTATTTTCAAAAGCTTACTACGAAAAAATGTATAATCACCTTCGTTATCCTTCATATTATATCCTCCATCATAATAATTGTCGTTGATAATCATTGGTAACAAATCAATCAGACCTTAATCCTGGCAATCTCTGCTGATAGCCTTCTATAGGTCTCGAGAGTTATCTCTTTTTCATTAATTTGGTTTTCAAGCACTTCCAAAGTCTTATCATAGTTTGCAAAAAAACTGTTTGAAAACCTGACTTTCTTCAGTTCGGTAATCAAAGTCTTTTCTACGAAATTCTTAATATCTCTGGTCACACTATTCCTGATGCCTGAAATATATTTTTGTGCTGCATAAACAAAGTTCTCTGCGGCTTTACCTTTTAATGTGCCTTTTGCCACCAGGTTCTTCGGTATTTTGCCACTATAAGAAATGTCAGGATAGACGATATGATTAAAGATATTCCTGATTTCGCGGATTATTGTTTCGGTTTCCAGGTATTCGTCATCGACCTTTTCCCTGATGGATTTTAATATTTTATTAGGTGTTTGTTTTCTCCAATCTAATCTAATATGATCTCTTTGGCTCTGTTGCTGATAGTCCGTTCGATATTAGTGGTAAAATCCTCTATAGAGACCCTGGCCGCACCTGTCCTTATTGTTGCATAAGTCCTTGACTCAGTGTGAGATTTGCCCCAGGAGAAAGGATTCCACCATCTACTATCCTTTACTGTCCAGGTTTCGGTTTTAGTACCTGTTGCCTCATCAATGCTTTTTCTGGCGGAATGGAAATGGTGATCCAATTCATCAAAAAGTGTGTTTTCTAATGACAACTCCAGTTCAGATATGAGTTGATCATATGTTTCGTCAAGCCATACGGAAGCATCTTGTCTGATTCTGGCAACCGCGTGCCTTTGTTCCCTGAGTTCGTCAATATCTGTGTCGTTAATCTCCTGGGTCCTGTTTTCTATGAACTTCAATAAGCCATTGCTGTATTCCATAAAAGCATTCAGCCTGCCCTTTAGGAATTCCTCTGTTTTCCCGGCCATGATAGAATCTTTTTTTACCCTGACATCTTGGATGATGTCATTGACTTTCCCGGTATTTGCCAATAGTTGAAGATTTGACACGGATAGGTCTTTGTTGTTATCCGAAAAATAATCTGGGTAGTGATTTTTCAGGTTTTCCCATGCGGTTTGGGTTGCACTGTCCCAGTCGTTTCTTTGATCCCAAAAGCTGATCATCGTTTGGCAGATACCGGATGAATGGATAATTTTATTACTACTTTGTTCAATCAACTGATCATAGACATCCCCGATCTCCGGGGAGCTTCTTTTCAATGCCAGCAAGGTGTCATACATATGCTCTGAAAGGTTGGATACAATAAGATCAATGGCTTTATGGAGATCGCCACTGCTATCTGTTTTTATGCTGCCAAACAGTTGATTATCAACTTGGCTTGCCACGACAAAGAGTTCCCTGACCCCTTCTTTGGATGTAATCCTGTCCATCAATTCCGTGTCTTCACTACTCAGGAACTGGCCGGATGGACTGACGATTAAAACAACATCACAAAGTTTGAGCAGCTCACGAGTTCTTGCTTCCCTGGATAACACGGGGTCATTTATTCCAGGGGTATCGACTATTTGGATATTCTTGATATTTTCGTCAGGAATTCTAACGTGAACACTTTTGGTAAACGGCATATATTTACCATCAGCCGCAACATAATCTAATAGTTTGTTCGAGAGGTCGGAGTAATCGGATGCATCAATTTGTGAATGATTTCTTATAAGATCCGTTACATTAGTAATTCCTGACTTTTTAATCTTTTCATAGAGGTCATAGGATGCGGTAAGGCTGACCTTGTTTTTTAATTCCCTTTTTGCTGCCTTTTCCGCTTTTCCTTTGATTTCTTGATCTTCTTCCGGACTCAATTTCTTTATTCCAAGTGCATTTCCTAACTGATTTACAACTTGTCTTGCCTTAGATTCAGATGTCTTTTTTGATAGCCTTTTCTTTTTTAGTTGTTCATATTTTCCTTCGGTAATACGTTGCTTTTCGTTCAGGTATCTTTGATGTTCTGACCGTATATTTGAAATGTCATCTTCCGAATAGAAATCGACTTCAGCTGATAATTTTTCACCATAGGAAATTATTGTTAACGCCGCAGTCATTGGTGTGGCAGCCTTGGGTAAAACGGATTTGCCATCAAATAAGAGGGCATTGAGCAGGGATGATTTGCCAGCCTTGACCCTACCCACTATCCCAATCTGTAGCAGTCTGTTTTCATCTTCAATTTTTTTGAGAGTAGCCATGTACTTTTCGGTTGGTTGAATTCCCAGATCAAGGGCTAAGCTCTTTGCTTCGTTACCAATAACGTCATCATATTTTGAGATAACCTCTTCTAACTGCCGTTGCATTTCTAAAAAGTCCATATTCTCCTCCTGTTATGTGTTTACCCTAAAATATGGTGTCTTTTGCCAATGCTTTGATTTCTGTCAGTGTATCCCTGTAAAGAGATATCATGGATTCAATGTCCGAGATCTTGTTTTTAATTTCATTTTGGGCTGTTTCAATAGTTTTCTTTTTGTTGGTGATTTCCTCTTCAAATTGTTCACTTATACTCTTGATTAAACTCTGAACCTGTTGCTCAAATAATTTTGGTAGTTCTTCCCGTAGTTTTCTATTTATTGAAGGAATTATCTGAGTAAGAAGAGCATTACGAATCGCCTTTTCCTGTCGTCTTTTCATGATATACCCCATAATATCTGGCAAGAAGATTATAATGACTTCAATGATCGGAGCAACAATATTTGTTGTTACTGCCAATACGGTAGTTATTGTCCTATACAAGGATTTATTGGTTGTTTTTGTTTCTAATATGCGTTGTAGTCCGGACTGAACGTCACCAAGTTTGGTTCGTATGCCAGTTGAAATTTTACTTATAAAGTCTTCGGAAATATCAATATTTGACATCTTATCCAATCCTGACAAACTTGTAGAAAATCTATCCACAATTTTATTCCCTATATCAGCCATGGATTGATTGATATTTGCAATAAGGGCGTTACGTACAATTTCGGAAACGGTCCCGGAAAATGCATCTGTCCCGCGAGTTGTCGCCACAAGAACAAGTTCATCAATACTATCAGATAATGCTTTCCCTGTGTTGCTAATAATACGGTCAACATTGGTAGTTGAATATTCTTCTCTTGCCTCTGCTAACATATTGTCTCTCTGGGAAATAATTGCCTGGAGTCCTTGCTCTAAGGTAATGATTTCTTGTTCATTTTCTTCTTTACTTTTTGTGAGAGCGGAAATGGCGGTATTTATTATTTCAGAGATGGAGTAATAGTTGTCTTTCAATGCATCAATAAAAAGACTCTTGAATAGTGCTTCTGGATTTATATCAGTCAAAACACGATTTAAAGGCTCTCCCTTCGTATTATCAATTGGAATGACTGTTTTAGCCAAGTCCAGATTGTTTGAAATCTGTTCCTGATACAGATTTTTAATGTTTTCCACATCTTCAGGAGAGCGGAGATCCATTTTACTCAGGAAAAAGGAAAAATCTCTTTTATATTCCTGTATGGCTTCTAATTGACGTACCATTGAACGTGTAATCGTACCATCCTCTACGCTGACTAAGACAATGTAGTGAACGCCTTTGTCCAGGTATTCCATTATGGCTTGATTGTGCAGGTCTAACGGAGATTCAAATCCAGGCATATCAACAATAATCAACGGCTCAATTTTTTTCACTCTGTTATTAGAGATAAATAGCCGTATAAATTTGTACCGGGATGCTATTTCTCCAATCTTTCCTATTTCTTCTATTTTATAGAGATCATATGTAAGATCTTTTTTTACAGCCTCGATTTTTTCGTTACCCGGTGCTGCATACCTTATCTCTGTAGCAAGAGCCGTTTCAGGAGTAATTCCTACGGGCAGATATTCCTTTCCTAAGAAAGAATTAATCAAAGAACTTTTACCAGAACTAAAGGCGCCGACTACTGGTATAAGTAGTTCTGTCTCGTTGATAGATTGTATCAGAAGGTCGATACCTAACGATTTAACAGTAGATTTGGCAAGGTTAAGTTTGTCGAGTCTATTGTTAACTTCCTTCAAATAATCCCGAAACTCTTTTTGCGACTTGAGCATTGCATCCCCCTTTTTTATTTCTCCAGTACTATAAGCCCTTACCACTATAGCACTCTTAAAGACGTTCCACAATCATTTTTTGTGACATTCCCCCCTCAACACACCATGCCCCTGGCATCGTACCCGCCTGCAAAGCCTCGGGCAGGGTCGCCGTAAAGGTGTGTCAGGCCCAGTTTTTGGGCAAAGGGGGTAAAAAAATAGTTTACCTGGTCTGATGACGCGTTGACCAGGGTAGTTTTTGTGGTGTGCAAACTGCGTTGCGGCAGGGAAAACAGCAGGGGGATTCCCATGCGAAATGATGCCTCGTTTGCCTCTTTTACCGGTTTGTTTTTTAGGTAGTATTGCCTGGCATCGTGCACGGTTCCGGGGAATTCCGGGATTATGGGGGTGTTTGCCACGAAATCGAATGCCTGTTGCAGGGCTGCCCTGTACTCTTTTCCACCGCCCGGATAGGTCCGTGCCCTGTTTGCGTCACGAAATTCGATGATTTCCTCGGGGCTTACGTTTGGTACCCGGCCCTGGTAAGCCGCTGACAAGCAGTGATCCGAGGCGGCCACCACTGCTGCGCGGACCTTGATGTAGGACAAATCGATCAGGGTGTCAGGCCCGAATACGGTTCTGCCTTTGATGTAGTTGACGAAATTGATGAACTGGCCTAATGACGATGCCGCGAAAGCCTGTTCCGGAGGTTTTCCGTACCCGTAATCCCCTGGCCGATGGTGGTCGCATCGGCACAGCACGGTCTTGTTATTAAAAATAGCACCTCCGGTTTCCACCAGCACCACTGGTACGTCAATGTGGTTCACCACATGTCCGCCACACTCCAAGGCATTCACCTGGTAAGCGTTCCACGCGGTTACCCTGACCGCTTTTGTCGAATTCGGCTCATGATGCAAGCCCTTGCACACCCTGAAACCCGCCTGGTTGGCAACCCATTCAATAGCCCTCATTTCCTGGTCCGCACGTCCCAGGATTACTGTAATTTCATCCATTTACACCTCACATGGGGTTAACAAAATTTTTTCAGTAAATAGGGAAATTATAGGTGGGGCTGGCGGCCCTCCCGTGGGATTGCCGCCAGGCCCCAATAGGCATGAATAGGTCAAGCAGCGCGCTGCTTTAGAAATAAATTAGAATTAAAATAGCGCTGGATAGAATGAAATAGCAGCCGGAACCGGCAATAGTGGAAAATAGACAACAGTATAATAAGGCTTGCTGGTCGGGTTGTCAAGGGATTTTTTTGCGAATCGAAGGAAAACAACATTTCGCATTGCCTCATGCACAATTCATCTCTTTCACATCCATGATGATACGGACTTTCAGGTCTTTGCAGCAAAACAGTTAAGGTCTCCCTGAGGGAAAATTTTCTTTAAAGTCGGTCCCATTCAAATTTGCAATCCCGAACCCATGCAATTACAATCGATCCAGGTTCTGGTGGTGACAGGCATGAAAAAACGGTTGAAAATACCGTACGCAGTGGCGAATTTCGAGAGGATCAGGGAGCAGGGCTATTTTTACGTGGACAAGACCCGGTACATCGCACAACTGGAAAACTACGAGGCCCCGGTGTTTTTGCGGCCCCGGAGGTTTGGCAAGACCCTGTTGTGCTCCACGCTGGAATGCTATTACGACGTAAAGCGTGCCGCGAAATTCGATACCCTGTTCGGTGATACGTGGATCGGCAAAAATCCCACGGAGGAAAAGAATTCGTGCATGGTGCTGCGGTTCAATTTTTCGAAGGTTTCAACCGGCAAGACCATTGATGAAATCGAAACCAGTTTCAACAACATAAACGGGACTGCACTACGTAACTTTATTAA
>WGCX01000124.1 GCA_015493575.1 Desulfobacteraceae bacterium
GAAAATAATATACGTATATCGTGCAGTACTTTTGTTCGTTTTCAAGGCGTGATGACAGGTGCATAGTCGAACTATGTGCCTGTTATCACAACAGAGAAAACGGGCAAAAGGGCAAACAGGATGCGTAAATTATTTTTTGGAAGTTCCCTTAAAAGCCCGTTAACTTTTTATGCAGTTATAACTGCCCCAGGTTAACGGGTTTTTTTATTTTTTTGTCAAAAATAAAAATATCAATTTAATTTTGTTCGGGTTCAGTATAAGATAACAATTTTAACAGGGCAGGGGAGAAGATTATTTTCAGGTTTGTTGTATTTTAATATCACGCAGCATAAATTGATAAGGAGATGAAAGTAAGATGAAAATGAGTATAGGTAAAAAATTTGGGTTTATCATGGCAGGAATAGTAATTTTATTATTAATTTCCATGGTTGTGAACTATAGATATGGGAAAGAGGCTGAAAATCTTGCGGAAAAAAGCAGGACAGAATCTGCTGTTTTTGCCTTGAAAGCAAAAGATATGGCAATGGCAATTGTTGAAGTGCAGCAGTCTATGACTGATATTTCAGCCACAAGGGCTGCAAAAGGCTTTGACGATGGACTTGATGAGGCAGAAGCCCAGGCAGAAATTTTCAGGAAGCTTTACAAGGATTTCTACCGGATGTTCTCCAGTGAAAACAATACAAAAGCTGTTGCGAAACTTGAAGAACTCAATAAAAATTTTAATAATTACTTTGAAACGGGTAAAAAAATGGCTTCGGCTTATATTAACGGAGGCCCTGCTGAAGGTAATAAAATGATGGAAAAATTCGACCCCCTTGCAGAGTCACTTACCAGAAAAATTAATGCCCTTGAAAAGACACAGGCCAGAGAACTTAATGAAAGTATGAAAAATATTGAATCAAAAATAGCAGGTGGCGGGACAATAAATATTATCTTAAGTGTTGTCATACTTGTGGTATCAATAGTTCTTGTATTCTTTATTACCAACGGTATCAGATTAAATGTGAATAAGATTCTTGCTTTTGCAGACGGCCTTGCAAAAGGAGATTTTACAATTTCAATTGATGTTAAATCCCATGATGAAATGGGACAGATTGCAATTCGTATGAATAATATAAAGGAGCAGCTCGGTAATTTAATAAAAAATATAATAAACGGCACTAAAACGCTTTCATCTTCGTCCACTGAACTTTCAGCAATTTCCCGGCAGATGCTTGGAGGAGCGGAACAGGCTTCCGAAAAAGCAAATGTGGTGGCAGCCGCTGCAGAGGAGATGAGTTCCAATATGAATTCAGTTGCCACAGCAAGTGAACAGGCATCAACAAACGTTAATGTGGTGTCCGCTGCAACAGAAGAGATGACAGCAACCATTAATGAAATAGCACAGAACTCCGGGAAGGCAAGCAGCATATCGGGTGAGGCCGTTAATCAGACCAGGAATGCTTCCGATAAGGTTAATGAACTTGGCAGTGCAGCCCAGGATATAGGGAAAGTTGTTGAGACCATTACCAACATATCAGAACAGGTCAATCTTCTGGCATTAAATGCCACAATTGAGGCGGCAAGAGCCGGTGAAGCTGGTAAAGGGTTTGCAGTCGTCGCCAATGAGATCAAGGATCTTGCCAGTCAGACCTCTGATGCCACTCTGGAAATAAAAGGGAAAATCGAAGCGATACAGAACACCACTGCCGGGACAGTAACTGAAATAGAACAGATTGTAATAGTTATAAATGACGTAAACGATATAGTTTCAACCATTGCCACCGCAGTTGAAGAACAATCCATAACAACAAAAGAAATTGCTGAAAATGTTGCCCAGGCAGCACAGGGGATACAGGAAGTAAACGAAAATGTTGTTCAGGGCTCAAGCGTTGCCCATGAAATAGCAAAAGATATTTCAGATGTCAGCCAGGCTGCGACTGAGATGTCCAGCGGCAGTGAGCAGGTAAATTTAAGTGCCGAAGATCTGAGTAAACTGGCTGAAGAATTAAATGAATGGATGGATAAATTTCAGGTTTAGGGAACCCCGAAGAAAATAATATACGTATATTGTGCAGTATTTTTGTTCGTTTTCAAGGCGTGATGACAGGTGCATAGTCGAACTATGTGTCTGTTATCACAACAGAGAAAACGGGCAAAAGGGCAAACAGGATGCGTAAATTATTTTTTGGAAGTTCTCTTAGATATCAATAATAACAGGTTTAATTACGATTAGAAAGTTATGTCTGATAAAACAGCCCCTGATTTTCAAAGGGTAAAAAAAAGCAGGATTTTTCAGAATGTGGTTGACCAGATCAGGGATGCCATTCTTGAGCGCAGGCTGAATCCCGGTGATATGCTTCCACCTGAAAGGGAACTCAGGGAAACATTTAATGTGAGCAGGGGAACTCTGCGTGAAGCCCTGCGAGTCCTTGAGCACATGGGATTAATTGAAATAAAACTTGGTACAGGCGGCGGAATTTCCGTTAAACAGGCTGGTATGGAGCAGTTAATTGAAAGTTTCACCCTCCTTATCAGGTCAGGTGCTCTTCCTGTATCTGAAATCGGGGAATTCCGTGAGGGTATTGAGGGGAAAATTGCCTTTCTTGCTGCTGAAAGAGCCTCGACAGAAGATATAGGAAATCTTGAAGACCTTATTGTAAGGGCACACTCACTAAAGGAAAAAGGTGTTTTAGAGTGGGAGAATTTTCTTAATGTTGACCAGGAAATTCACAAGAAACTTGCAAAAATATCGAGAAATTCCCTTTACAGTTATTCAGCAAGGATTATCCATGATAATATCAGGAAGTACTATGATAAATATCTTGATAATACATTGGAAAGGATGGAAGAAAACTTCCAGGATTTAAGTGATATGGTTGATGCTGTGAAGAATCACCTTCCGGAAGAAGCAGCTTTGTTTGCGGAAAATCATGTACGTCGTTTTAATATTCGCATGCGGAATAAATCCATGGAAAGAAAAGACCATGTTGATTTTGAAAAATAAAATAATATACTTTTTTTTATATGAAAGAACTCATTTTTGACAAAGCAACTGATGCTTTTTTTATGTTTGTCAAAATCTCTGATTTTTTGAGGCTCTGTAACGC
>WGCX01000125.1 GCA_015493575.1 Desulfobacteraceae bacterium
AAAATACCTTAATTTTCAGTTAAAATGGTTCATAAATGGAAAAAAGTAGCTTATTTGCCACTTCATATACTTTATAACTTGATAAGTGATGGAATTTAAACTAAATGATTGCAGAGAGTTACTTATTGCCAACGGTCATTTGCGGTCATAGTGATTTTCTGAGTAAATTTGATGATATACTTAAGTTATTCTGTGAAGTAATGGAAAGCGAAACAGGCATGGAAAGTTTTTTACCCTTAATTAAGTATGTATTCAGTATAAGAGATGATATTTCAGTAGAAGATATTGCGGGAATGGTTAATAAACATATATCTGAGGAAAAGGAGGACGAAGTTATGACACTGGCGGAAAGACTGCGAGAGGAAGGCAAACTTGAAGGCAAACTTGAAGGTAAACTTGAAGGTAAGCTTGAACACGCCAGAAATGTTGTAATAATGCTGGCCCAGGACAAATTTGATTTTTTAAGCGAGTCCCTGATTAACGATCTGAGAAATATTGAATCTCTGGAGATTTTAGACAGGCTGTTTGTAAAAACATTGAGCTGTGAATCCATGGAAGAGTTTAAGAGCCTGGTTAATAGGGCTAAGTCTTTATAGAAGAAAATTAGTTGCATTATCCAAATAGAAAAGTAACAAATAATTTTTCGCGGGCAATTTAAAAGTGGCACTTGTTTTGCTTACGCAAAAAAGCACTGCTTTGAATTGTCGCTGAGCATGGGTTGTGTGTAAAAAATATAGAGTTGAAGGAAAATCAACAATGCAGGATTTAATGACGATAAAAGATGCAAGTATTTGGGCATCAAAATTTATTGGCAAAAATGTTACTCCATCTAATATATCGTATTTAATTCAATATGGAAGAATACCTAAAAATGGAGATAATGGGAATGCTGTTGTTAATAGATATGATCTGGAAAAATATTACAATTCACATTATGAGACAAAAGAATCCCGATGGAAAAAACAACTGGGAAATGATTTAAATTGGAATTTGTCGTTTTCTGAGTATAAAGAATCAGAAACGACAAAACATGTTCATAGATTGCATTCATATAAAGGAAAATTTATTCCACAGTTAGTCGAATACTTTTTAGATCAGCATACGGATGATTTTAAAAACAGATTATTTTTTAGCCCATGTGATATTATTTTAGATCCTTTTTGTGGAAGCGGAACAACTCTTGTCCAGGCGAGTGAATTAAATTTACATGCAATTGGAATTGATGTTTCTGCATTTAATGCCTTTATAAGTAATATAAAAGTTGGGAAATATGATATTAATGACATTAGAAATACAGCTAATATGATTACTAAGGAGCTTAAAGAATTTCAAAAAGATAAAAACAATGTAAGCTTTGAGAAAGAATTATTAGATGAGTTGAAAATATTTAACGGCAAATTTTTCCCATCGCCAGATTTTAAGTATAAAGTCAGACAAAAAAATATAGATGAAAAATTATATGGTAAGCAAAAATCAGACGAATTTTTGAAAGTGTACAACAATCTTGTAGATAAATACAAGATTCCATTAAAACAGAAAAAGGATGATTCCTTTCTGGATAAGTGGTTTTTGCAAGTCGTCAGGGATGAAATAGATTTTGTTTTTAAGCAAATAAAATCCATTAAAAACACTGAAACAAAAAAAATCCTTGCATTAGTATTAAGTCGAACTGTCCGTTCATGCCGTGCAACAACTCATGCCGATCTGGCAACATTAAAAAAGCCTATAACCACAACCTATTATTGTAAAAAACATGGCAAGATATGCAAGCCATTATTTTCAATATTAAGCTGGTGGCAAAGGTATGTTCAAGACACGATTAAACGTGTTGTTCAATTTAATGATCTTAGAACTGATACTTTGCAAAAATGTTTAATTGGAGATAGCAGATCAATAAATATTGTTCAGGAATTAGAGAATAAATATCCGCAATTTAGTAAATTAATTAAAAATAACAAGATTGCCGGTATCTTTTCAAGTCCTCCGTATGTAGGATTAATAGATTACCATGAACAGCATGCTTATGCTTACGATTTGTTTGGTTTTGAAAGAGCTGATGATTTAGAAATAGGTTCTTTATCCAATGGACAAGGAGCAGAAGCCCGTGTGTCTTATGTTAAAGGCATTTCTGATGTTTTGAATAATTGTAAGCAATTTTTGAAACAAGATTATGATGTGTTTTTGGTAGCCAATGATAAATATGGTTTATACCCACAGATTGCCGAACTATCTAATATGAAAATAGTTAATGAATATAAAAGACCTGTTTTAAATCGTGTTGAAAAAGACAGATCTGCATATGCGGAAATAATATTTCATATGAAGGAAAAATAATAATGGCATTGTCGAATAATCAAAAACAAAAGATAATAGATCTTTTATCAAAAAAGATTGAAAATAAATTGAAATCATATGGTAGAGAGACTACTTCAATGCCATTTTTAGCAAGACTGATTCAGGATAATGAGAAAATTGCGGCTTATTCATTTATACACTCTATGGCCACAACTCTTGGAATGAGCATTTATGAGGATATTTCTGTAATACTTGCCTCTGAAACATCTGAAGAAGCTTTTAGAAATTATGGAGTTGGTGGGGCTATTTCAAATGAGCAAAAAACAGTTATATCAAATATCATATCAAAGCTTAGAAATGGTAATAGAATCGCTAAAATAGATAAAGAGATTAAAGAAGTATTGGAAGCATCAGCAGAAAATGGAGAATTTCAAAAATCTGGTAATATTGCAGATTTTTTTATGAAAAGAAATGGGCAGGAATATTATTTTGAAATAAAAACAGTAAAACCAAATATTGATGTTTTTGAAAAAAGTAAAACGAAATTATTGGAATGGGTTGCAAGGAGGAGAATACCTGTTAACGTGTATCTTGCGTTTCCATATAATCCATATTACCCTAAACCATACCATCGTTTCACAGAGGTTGGAATGATGGATTCACCGAATGATTTTTTAGTTGGTGATGAATATTGGGACTTTATCGGAGGGAGGAATACTTTTCCAGAACTATTATGAACATTTGATGAAGTGGGAAAAAATTTTAAAGATCAATTGAATAAAAAATTCAAACAAATAGCCAAAGAAAAGTTAGACTCATATTAATCAGATGACACATAACCAAAGCGGGCAATGCCCGCAACCCATATGCCTGCCTCAATTTTTGTTTTTTATTGCAGAAATTCAGGGGTAAGGCACTAATTCACACTGACCCTAAGAACGACATGGCTTTGCAAGAATCATAGTACATTGAAGTCACTTGGAACCTATCCGATCTTGTCGGTGGATTCGATTGGGTCAGGTGATGCGAAATATACATTTGGCATCGGCAACTTATAATGCCGTGAAATTATTTATCTGAAAGTTTATACAATCGAAAAATCAGTAATATCACACAAAAAGGCGGGTAATGGATAACTTAAAATACGACGATCCCTTGCTTTTGGAATTGATTGAACTGGAAGCTGAAAGAATAGAAAACACTATTGATCTTGTGGCATCGGAAACCCATATGCCAAAATCCATTCTTGAAGAAATGGGGTCAGTCTTAAATCATAAAACCATCGAGGGATATCCTGGCAAAAGATTCCACGCGGGATGTGAATATGTTGATATTATTGAAAAACTTGCTATTGACAGGATGAAAGATTTGCTCCAGGCAGAACATGCCAATGTCCAGCCCCATTCGGGTTCGTCTGCCAACATTGCCGTTTATTTTTCCGTTTTAGATGTTGGGGCAAGGATTCTGTCCATGAGTCTTTCCCATGGAGGACATCTCACACATGGACACCTGACCTCAATGACCAGCAGATGTTTTAATTTCCAGCATTACAATGTTGATCTGCAAACAGAGTTGATCAATTACGATGCCGTGGCAAGAGCCGCTGATCAATTCAAACCTGAAATGATTGTTGCCGGGGCAAGTTCATATCCGCGACTGATTGACTATGAAAAAATGTATCAAATAGCAAAATCCGCTGGTGCGTACCTGTTTGTGGATATGGCACACATTGCAGGTCTTGTTGCAGCAAAATTAATCCCTGGTCCGGTTCCATTTGCTGATTTTGTGTCTTTTACCACTTACAAAACAATGATGGGAGGAAGAGGCGGAGTAATACTTTGTAAAAAAGAATATGCTGATGCAGTTGATAAGGCTGTGTTTCCGGGAACTCAGGGAACCACTGCCGTAAGCAATATTGCGGGAAAAGCAACCATTGCAAAACTTGCAGGACAAACAGGTTTTATAAATGTACAGCAGAAAACCCTTGATAATGCGAAATTACTTGCAAAAGAATTTTTAAAAAAAGGTTATAGATTAGTGGGTGGCGGCACAGATACACATCAGATTATAATTGACGTCACATCAAAGGGGTTGAGCGGAGCCCGGGCTGAGAGAATTCTCGAGTCAACAGGTATAATTACAAACAGAAATTATATTCCCGGGGATACAGAAAAAAAGGCAAGCGGTTTGCGCCTGGGAACAGGTCCGATATCTGTCAGGGGGGTTGATAGGAATCATGTTGTGCAAATTGCAGATATCATTGATAATGCATTAATGAACCCGGGAAATCAGGAAGTGTCAGACAGGTTGAGAAAAGATGTCTTTGAAATCTGCAGACAATTTCCCGTTTACAACTCGTCTGTCCCTGAATGAGATCGTTATTAACCTGAACGCGATCGATATTTAAAAGGTAAAAAAATGGCAATTTACAGATATGGTGAAAGGATTCCCGTGATCGGGAAAAATAGTTTTGTAAGCGATTCCGCAAGAATAATCGGGGATGTGGCAGTGGGAGATAACTGCTATATCGGCCACGGGGCAGTACTCAGGGGGGATTACGGGTCAATAAAAATAGGTGACGGAACTGCGGTTGAGGAAAACGCAATGCTGCATATCAGGCCGGGTGGATTGCTTGAACTTGAAAAAAGCGTTACCGTGGGGCACGGCGCTTTAATTCACGGAAAGCTTATCAAGGCCTTTGCAGTCATAGGAATAGGTTCCGTGATCGGCTTTGATGTTGTTGTGGGCTCCTGGAGTATTGTTGCCGAGGGATGCGTTTTAACAAAAAGTACTGTTGTTCCCGATGAAAAAATTGTGGGAGGTGTCCCCGGAAAAATAATCGGTGACACAATGGAAAAGCATAAAAAATTCTGGAGATACGGGAAACAGCTCTACGTTGACCTTGCCCATGAATATCCGGATAAATTTGAAAAAATAGGATAGTAATAATGGATTATAATACTGCACCGGATAATGCCGCACCTGAAGAAAATGCACCAACGAATACTGCATCAACGGAAAGGACATCAAATAGTATTGCTTCAGGTAGTATCGTTTCAGTTAATTCTGCATCCTCAGATAATTCGGAATCCACTGATAAACTTATGAGTCTTACTGATGCTATTGATAAATTCGTACAGGACGGTGCATCCGTTGCCATGTGTACATGTTATGAATCATTGATCCCATTTGCTGCAGGCCATGAGATCATAAGGCAGAAAAAAAAGAATCTCACCCTTATATGCCCGATTTCAGATATTCTTTTTGATCAAATTATCGGGGCAGGGTGTGTCAGTAAGGTCAGGGCTGCATGGGTGGGCAATGTAATCACAGGCTCAGGCTATAATTTCAGAAGGGCAGTGGAAAAAGGCAGTATCAGCGTTGAAGATCATTCAAATTTTACAATATCCCTTGCCCTTAAGGCAGGCTCAATGGGGATTCCCTTTATGCCTTCAAGGACAGCCCTTGGAAGTGATCTGTTTAAAACAAATTCAGGGATCAAAAAATTTAATTGTCCCATAACCGATGACAGACTGACTGCTGTTAAGGCAATAAATCCCGATGTAACAATTGTGCATCTCCAGAGATCTGACAGACACGGTAATGCCCATATGTGGGGAAATACCGGTATTACAAAGGAAGCTGCTCTATCAGCTGAAAATATTATCCTGACAGTGGAGGAAATTGTGCCCACCCGGGTAATCAAAAGTGACCCCGGACGTGTATTGTTTCCCGGATTCAGGGTAAGTGCCGTTGTTCATGTTCCCTTTGGAGGACATCCCTCTCCTGTTCCGGGATTTTACAACAGAGACCATGATTTTTTTCTTGAATACAGAGAGGATTCAAAAACAGTGTCCGTTTACCGGAACTGGCTTGAAAAATGGATCTATTCCGTGAAAGACAGGGATCAGTACTGTAACCTTCTTGGGAAAAACCGCATTGATTCACTTAAACTTTTAAAAAGCGTTAAGTCAGAGACAGTTGAGTATGGTTATTGATCGGGTTTGTGTAAAATACTGTTGTAAACATATTGTTAACTGACTGTTTACAGGCTGTTGCGCAGACTCGATTCCTTTAATTTTTTTTGCGCTGGGAAATAAATTTAGTTCCCAGCAATACTGCATGTATGCCTGTGGTTCAATTTATGTTCCGTCTTGAACTATAAAAAGTTGTATTGCGTAACAATCCGTGGAATAGATAAAAACTGTGGTTAAATACAAAAACACAGGGCAAACTCAAACTATTTAGAACAGAAACAAAGATATAGTGGGAGGTAAAATGGTGATTTCAGGTGAAAAACCGGGTATTCATAATGGTGATAAAAGAGACCCTGCTGCTGTTTCTGATGCAAAATCGGAAGGTTATACTTTGT
The DNA here is from genome assembly GCA_015493575.1 of Desulfobacteraceae bacterium. GTDB lineage: Bacteria > Desulfobacterota > Desulfobacteria > Desulfobacterales > Desulfobacteraceae > WGCX01. The sequence continues at coordinate 6,668 of WGCX01000125.1, forward strand.
CTGAACTCATGGTTGCATCTGCTTCCAGGGAAATAAGAGACAAAGAGGTTATTTTTGTTGGGATGCGCCTGCCTCTGCTTGGTTTCCTTCTTGCAAAGTCTTTATACGCTCCAGATGCCACGGGAATTTATGAGTTGGGGCTTATCAGGGACGATCCTGCACCTGCACCGATACTTACCATGGGAGATCTGCCGAATCTGTGCAATGCAACCTGGCTTTCAGATACCTTTGATATGATGGGCCTTCTCCAGCAGGGATGCGTGGATGCAAGTTTTATTGGCGGAGCACAGGTTGACCGTTTTGGAAATCTTAATACCTCATATGTGGGAGATTATAAAA